>URWH01000140.1 GCA_900551515.1 uncultured Porphyromonadaceae bacterium | reverse complement strand
TGTCGTCGCCGCTCGACATCTCCCTTACCGAGCCGTCGCGCGCATGCTACATCAACGCCGGGAGCGCGGTGGCCCGCACGGCCGCCATGGCGCTGAGCAACACGTTTATCACCATGCTGTCGGGCATCGTTGACTGCGAGGGCGTGACCAACGCCCTCAAGCTGCTGCCCGGACTGCAGTGTGCCGCCCTCACCTTCCTCGGCAAGCCCGTCAACAGTGATGTGGCGCGCATAGCGGGTCAGCGGCATGTCGACATCAGCATCTATCTCACACTCTCATAAGGCGGCGGCATGGCATCGAAAAAATATTATGTCGTGTGGGCCGGCCACGATACGGGCATCTATGATTCGTGGGAGGAGTGCAAGCAGCAGGTTGAAGGCTTTGGGGGTGCGCGTTACAAGAGCTTCAATTCACGGGAAGAGGCCATAGCGGCCTATCGCGGGACTCCCGAAGAGTACATGGGTTTTTTCCGTGGCGTCGCCGCCCACAAAGCCAAGTCCGTGAACTATGAGGCCATTCCCGGCATACGCCCCGGGTCGATAGCCGTCGACGCGGCGTGCAGCCGCAACCCCGGGCCGGTGGAGTACCGTGGCGTCGACATAGCCACGGGGGCGCAGCTCTTTCATGTGGGACCGCTCGAGGGGGGCAGCAACAATATGGGCGAGTTTCTGGCCATTGTGCATGCCCTGGCGTGGCTCGATCAGCGCGGCCTGACCGACGTGGCCATCTACAGCGACAGCCGCACCGGCATGGCGTGGGTGCGCAATCGCAAGGCCAAGACTACCATCACGCCAACGCCGCGCAACGCCAAGATCCGGGAGCTTATAGCCCGTGCCGAAGCATGGCTTCAGAGCCACACCCCGCGCAATCCCATCCTGAAATGGAACACCGACGAATGGGGCGAGATTCCCGCTGATTTCGGGCGGAAATAACTTTATTTCGGCGCGTGATAACGGGCAATCTGCGGAAATAACAGACAATAAAGTCAATAAGGTCATTAACGACTTTAATGACCTTATTGACCTTATTGACTTTAATGACTTTAACGTTAGGGCCGGGAGGGGATTATTTGTCGGATTGCTTTTTGAGGAGGTCGCGGATCTCGGTGAGGAGCACTTCCTCGTTGGAGGGAGCCGGCGGGGCGGCTTCAGCTTTGGCTTCGGCTTTCTTGAATTTCATGATCACGCGGAGGGCGATGAAGATAGAGAGCGCGATGATGAGGAAGTCGACGATGTTCTGGATGAAGAGACCATAGTTGATGGCCACTTCCTCAACGGCGGCCACACCTTCGGCTGTGGCTTCCTGGGCGGGGGTGATGACATATTTCATGTTGGTGAAGCCGTCGGAACCGGTGACGACGGAAACGGCGGGCATGATGATGTCGTTGACGAGCGAGCTTACGATTTTGCCGAAAGCACCGCCGATGATAACGCCGACAGCCATGTCGATGATGTTGCCCTTCATGGCAAACTCTTTGAAATCTTTGAGGAATGACATATTGATGATAGAATGATGATGAAAAAAATTGACGTTAATTCAACGCGCACCGGGGGGGCGCAGTGTTCGGCAAAGCTAACGAAAAAAATGATTAAAACAAAAGAAAGGGGAGCGCAGTGCGAAAAAAACTAAAAAACGACCGGCGGCACAATATTTTGGGTGTAAGGATGAATGAAAAATAAAAAATATTGTCTATTTTTGTGTCGCAAAATACGCTTAACCGGCTGAGGCAGGTTAAAGCGCTACAACTTTGAAACTTATAACCCAAATTTATTTTTAAGAATTATGACAAAAATAGGTATCAATGGCTTCGGCCGCATCGGACGTTTCGTGTTCCGTGCTTCGACCAAACGTGACGACATCGAAGTAGTAGCTATCAACGACCTTCTCCCTGTTGACTACATGGCTTACATGCTCAAGTATGACACAATGCACGGCAAATTTGACGGCACTGTAGAATGCGACGTAGAAAACAGCCTTCTCATCGTCAACGGCAAAAAGATCCGCGTAACCGCATGCCGCGACCCGAAAGAAATCAACTGGGGCGCAGTAGAAGCAGAATACGTAGTAGAATCGACAGGTCTGTTCCTGACCGAAGAAAAAGCACAGGCTCACATCGAAGCCGGTGCAAAATACGTTGTGATGTCGGCTCCTTCGAAGGATGCAACACCTATGTTCGTATGCGGTGTAAACCAGGACAAATACGTTAAGGGAACAAAATTCGTTTCGAACGCATCCTGCACCACCAACTGCCTTGCACCTATCACCAAAGTGCTCAACGACAAATTCGGCGTTGTAGAAGGCCTCATGACCACCGTACACTCCACCACAGCTACTCAGAAAACCGTTGACGGTCCTTCGATGAAAGACTGGCGCGGCGGCCGTGCAGCATCGGGCAACATCATCCCCTCGAGCACAGGTGCAGCAAAGGCTGTAGGCAAAGTGATCCCCGAACTCAACGGCAAACTGACCGGTATGTCGATGCGCGTTCCGACCCTCGACGTGTCTGTTGTCGACCTTACCGTCAATCTGGCCAAACCGACCACCTACGAAGAAATCTGCGCCGCTATGAAGGAAGCTTCTGAAGGCGAACTCAAAGGTGTGCTCGGCTACACAGAAGACGCAGTCGTTTCGAGCGACTTCCTCGGCTGCCCGCTCACTTCGATCTTCGACGCTAAAGCAGGCATTCAGCTGACCCCGACCTTCGTAAAGGTTATCAGCTGGTATGACAATGAAATCGGCTACTCCAACAAAGTGCTCGATCTCATCGCCCACATGAAGAAAGTCAACGGCTAATCAGCCCTCCGACATAACCTTACGGCATCCCCCGACCCGATAGAATCCCGGTCGGGGGATTGCTATTTAACAGAACCGCTATCTGAGAAACTGTTTAAAATTCATATTACTTTGCTTTTGAGCGTCTTGTCAGTGCCTTCTTGTTCGCGCTTCAGTCACGTAGCTACGGCTACGCTCCCTCATCGCAAACAAAAATCCATCTGACAATCCCTCTCAAAATCTGTATCATATAAATTTAAACAGTTTCTGAGAGGATAGCCACAAACGATAATCAAGCTATGCAAAACAAAGAAATCCCGGTGTTGCTGCTGACGGGCTATCTCGGCGCGGGCAAGACAACGCTACTGAACTACATATTGAGCAACCGCCGCGGGCTGCGTGCGGCCGTGATCGTGAACGATATAGGCGAGGTGAACATCGATGCGTCGCTCATCCAGAAGGGAGGCATCGTGGGGCAGAACGACAATAGCGACGGCGATCTGGTGGCGCTGCAGAACGGCTGCATCTGCTGTTCGCTGAAGATGGATCTGGTGAAACAGATATCCGACATCGCGGCGACGGGCCGCTTCGACTATATCGTCATCGAGGCGAGCGGCGTGTGCGAGCCGGCGCCGATAGCACAGACCATCTGCTCGATGCCGCTGATGGACGAGCAGTACAACCGCGGGGCCACGCCGCGCCTCGACTGTATAGCCACGGTGGTCGACGCGCTGCGCCTGCGCGACGAGTTTGGCTGCGGCGAGCAGCTGACAAGCACTCCGTTTGAGGAGGACGATATCGAAAATCTGATCATCGAGCAGATCGAATTCTGCAACATCATCATACTTAACAAAATCTCTGAGGTGACGGTCGAGGAGGCCGAGCGTGTGCGCAAGGTGATCCGCGCCCTGCAGCCCACGGCACGCATCATCGAGTGCGACTATGCCAAGGTGGATCTCGACAAGATCCTCAATACGGGCATGTTTGACTTCGAGCGTGTGGCCACGTCGGCTACGTGGGTGCGCGAGATCGAGGGACATCATGAGGAGCATGATGATCACGATGAGGACGAGCATCATCACGACCACGACCATGAGCATGGCGAGGGCCACAGCCATCTGGATGAGTTCGGCATTCAGACGTTTGTCTATTACCGCCGTCCGGGCTTCGACCTTAACAAGTTTGACTGGTTTGTGACGCGCGAGTGGCCGAAGAACATCATCCGCGCAAAGGGCGTGGTGTACTTCACGCACAACACCGACATGTCGTATCTCTTTGAGCAGGCGGGCCGTCAGAAGAAGCTATCCGAGGCGGGCCTGTGGTTTGCCACCGCACCGGAGGAGGAGCTTGAAAAGCTGATGATCACGGAGCCGGGACTGGTCAACGACTGGGATCCGGAGTATGGCGACCGCATGATAAAGCTTGTGATCATAGGCCGCGGCATTGACCGTAAGGCCATCACGGCGGCTCTGGACAAGATCTGACAAGGGTCGGTCAAAGGTTATAGAACCTTTTTTGAACCATATGGGAGTTGCTTTGGCTTTGGCCAGAGCAACTTCTTAATTAGTGCGGTCAGACAATCCGGAGGCCAGACGACCTATGGTATGGTCGCTGTCGAGTGTGAACGGATTCTCCTGAAACCATTCGGCAAAGCGGTCGAAAGCGGCTTCGTTGGCTTCTGACTTGAACCATTCCTCACACTCGTCGGGGAATGCGGCTCCGAGCACGTAGATATTGTAAGCGTCCCAGTGTCCGGCATCCTTGACGCGCTTCTGATAGGCAAGGATGTACATCCGGTTGAGCTCTTCAGGCGCTTTCATGCCGGCTACCAGGCTCAGGGCCGTCGACCGCATTTCCATGACGCCTTCGAGGGTCCAGCCGTTTTTCACGCTGCCGGAGCCGAGAGCAATTCCTAATTCATAGATGTTTACAGGCGATTCCATGCCATCGCTTATCTGTTTTGTCAGTCGGATATTGATGGAATCGCCGTTAATGGTGATCTGATTTTCATAGATGTTGCGTATGAGTTCGGCCATCTGTATGTTGCGATCGGTCTTGTCGGAGAGAAATTGATGGGCTTCGGCATACATCAGGCCGTAGATCGGGATGGTGGAATTTGCATAGATAGAGGCGGCACGGTAGTAGTTGGGGGCATATCCGGGATCCACGGATATGCCGTGCTCGAAATTGTCGAGGGCTTTCGCCAATTCATTCTTGCGCAGCCATACGATACCTTTTTCGACCCAAAGGTGTCCCGAATCGGGAAAGCGTCTGAGTCCGCGATCATAGGTGTCGAGAGCCTTTTGGTAATCGCCGAGCTCGTCGTAGGCGCTGCCAAGCAGTGAAAACACTTCGGGCAGGCATTCGGGCTTGTCTTCGAGTGTGGATGCAATCTCGGTCACCTTTTCGTAGTTGCCGCTCAACATGTAAGACAGCGCGAGTTCGTAGGGGATTGTATAGCTGTCGGGGTACATCCGGTAGAGTTCCTGAAGTATGTCGGCGGCGAGGTCGGGTTTTCCCTCATCCATCATGGCGATGGCAGAGTTTAGCGTTTCAAGAGCTGCCGGCGGCAGATTCTTGTGGGCGTTTGCCGAAAAAGCTATTGCCGTTGCGGCGAGTGACAGGGTGATAATGCGGAAGATACGATTCATGGCATTGCGTTTTTGCGCAAGGTAAGCAATAAATCCGAAATAACCAAATGGCCGACTTGTCTATGGGCTTCGCAGATTAAACAAGCAAGTGCGAATTTACAAAAATCATCGAGACCATTCACCA
>URWH01000139.1 GCA_900551515.1 uncultured Porphyromonadaceae bacterium | reverse complement strand
TGGCACGCGTGAAAGGTTGCCAGCCGTAGCGCACGTAGCGCGGATAAGGGGTATCCATGTTGCTTACTGTTATTTCATTGTTGCTTGTGACGGTGGCTGTTGCCGGGCGGAATACGCCGTCGGCCGATGCCACCTCAAAGGTGATGATTTCGCCGCCGTCGGAGGCCATGAGCGTGTCGGCGTTGGCAAACGTAATCGCTATCGTCCGGCCGACACGTTGTGCGGCAAGCGGTTCGGGACCTGCCGGCATAACGCTCTCTAAGCCATAGATGTCGTGAAGCGCACGGCGTGCCAGGCGCTCGCCTACCGGACGTTTGTTGCGCGGATGCACGTCGAGCGAGTCGCCCAGATCGCTGGTCACGGCCATGTAGGCATTGCTCACTTTTTGTTGCAGGCGCCGCTGGCTGTCGCGGAACAGAGGCCACGAAGGGCGGTCGATAGAGCTGAGCTGGGCATAGACGATGGGCATCCCGGCGTTGCCGAAGTAGGTGCGCCAGCTCTCGGCCAGCATCGGGAAGAGCTGCTCATGGATCTCGCTGTTGTGGGCGTTGCTCTCGCCCTGATACCATAGGAGGCCCTTGACGGGATAGTGGCCGAGCGGCTCGATGCCCGCGGCAAAGAGGTAGGAGGGCTCGTAGGGATGGCGCGAACGGGGATGTGCGGCGCCGGTGTTGACGTTGGCCCGTCCCTGTGCCCAGGGCTGCACATAGTCGTTGGTGCGCCAGTTGATGAGGATTTCAGGCATCCCGTGCTCGAGTGTGGTCACGTCGATCCACGATTCGCAGGGCGCGCCGCCCACGGCGTTGCTGATGATGCCCACGGGCACGTGCAGGCTGTCGCGCAGCTGCCGGGCGAAATAGTAGGCCACGGCCGACAGATCGCCTGCCGTGCCGCTGCCGACGGCGCTCCATGTCGTCGGTTTGAAATGTCCGAGACGGTCCATGGCCTCTATGATGCTGTCGGGCCACTGCTCGTTGTTGGTGCGGGCTATTGCCTTCATGTCGTAGAACCGCAGCTGAGGGTCGGCGCTGTCGGCTATGTCGGCTTGCGCGCCGGTGGCATCGCGCAGCGGAAACTCCATGTTGCTCTGCCCCGAGGCTATCCACACCTCGCCGGCAAGGATGTCGGTGAAGCGCAGCGTGCGCTGGCCGTCGCTCACTGTCATCTCGTAGGGGCCGCCGGCCTGGAGCGGAAGCGCGGTGACGGCCCAGCGCCCGCAGTTGTCGGTCGTTGTCTTATAGGTATGCCCGGCGAGGGTCACGGTGATACGGCTGCCGGCATCGGCGGTGCCGCCGACGGGCAGATAGCGGTCGCGTTGCATCACCATGCCGCTCTGATAGATTGCCGGTATCTGCAGACCGCCGTAATTGCCGGTGATGGCGCTGCAGACGCTGCGGGCCAGCAGGCGGGCGCCCTCTTTGTCGGGGTGGATGCCGTCGGGCATGAGGTTCTGGCGGTGGCGCAGCGGCGTGTCGAAGTCGATGAGCTCGGCGCCGGCGGCCAGTGCCACTTGCGGGATGACGCGGCGTATGTCGTCGCGCCACTGCCGCGTGCCGGAGCGGAAGCGGTAGTGCTGCGCCCCGATAGGGGTGAGGTTGGCGAGGATGATGCGCACGTCGGGGTTCTGCTGCCGCAGCGTGTCGATAATGGCGAGATAATCGCCGATGAACTCGTCGCCGTAGTGTGGCCAGTTGCGCGGGTCGGTGTCGTTGACGCCGAGATGTATCACGGCGATGTCGGGCCGGAAATCGAGTGCGCCGCGCCATTCGGGCTGCTCAACGTAGGGGCGGTGGCCGTGACGGAGCAGCGTGGCGCCGGATCGTCCGAAATTGCCCACTTCATATCCTTCGCCAAGCATCTCCTGCAGTTGCGAGGGATAGCTCTCTGTGGCCGGGTCGTTGAGCAGATAGCCGAATGTGATGCTGTTGCCGATGCATGCCACGCGCACCGGCTCGCGGGCCGGCAGCAGCAGGGCAGCGAGGAGCAGCGGCAGCAGTATGGTGAGTCGTTTCATCTTTTCAGTATTTCATCGATGAGCATCGAAGATTTGATAAGCATGCGCGGGATGTGGAACGGCCCTTTGAACAGATTGCCTTTGGCCGGCTGGGCCACGCTTCCGTCGCGGTGGAGATAGCCGAACCATTCGCCGTACGCTGGGTCGGGCAGATGCTCGAAGGTCCATTCGTTGACCATGCGGTGCATCTGCAGATAGCGTTCATCGTCCGTGGCCTCGTAGGCATAGAGCGTGGCTATGATGCCTTCGGTCTGTGGCCACCAGAATTTCATGTCCTGCGAATAGTCCTGCGCCGGGAATCCTTTGCAGTCGCGGAAGTTGATGATGCCGCCGTACTCGTCGTCCCACCCCCATTTCCAGCTCCAGTTGAAAATGCGGAGCGCCATGTCGGTGAGGTCGCGGTCACCGCCGCGGTGTTTTGCCTCTTCGAGCAGAAACCACGACGTTTCTATGCAGTGGCCCGGGTTGATGACGCGGCCGGCGAGGGTGTCGATGAGCTCGCCGTCGGGGCCGACGGTTTCGAGCAGCGCTTCAAATTCGGGGTGCATGAATAGCTTCAGCTCCTGTATCGAGCGCTCGATCTGCTCGTCGAGGACCGGGTCGGCGATGGCGCGGCGCACGCATGCCGCCGTGTTGATAAGTATCATCGTGATCGAATGGCCGCGCCCGGGCTGTGTGGGCAGATATTTCGGCTCGAGGATGCCCGGGGTGTCAATGAATCGCAGCGTGTCCTTGAAGAGCTGAAGCGAGCGCTCGGCCCACTTCCTGTCGCCCGTCGCTATGGCATACTCGCTCATGGCTATCGTGGCGAAACATTCCGAGAACACGTAGCGGCGCTTGCGCAGCGGGCGGCCGTCGGCGGTAACCTCGAAATACATGCGGCCGTCGCTGTCGAAGCAGTGCCGCTCGATGAAGTCGAGGCAGCTGCGCGACATCTCGAGATATTCCGGCCGGCGCTCGATGTTGTTGTAGGCCATCGCATAGACGTAGGCGCACCGCCCCTGAAACCATACCGATTTCGTCGTGTCCATAAGCTTGCCCGATCGGTCGACGCAGGTATACACGCCGCCGTTCACGCGGTCGAGGCCGTGCTCGAGCCAGAAGGGCAATATGTTATCAGTTAGTTCTTTGCGGTAGCGGTTCTGCCAGTCGGCAAGATAACCGCGGGGATCAGATAGCGGCATGATGTCAGAATTTATTGCAACGGTTGAAAAAATCTATGGCTTCGAGCTCGGCTTTCATGGCGGCCTCCTCTTCGTCGGTCATGTTCTGGAACGGCACGCGGTTCGGTCCCAGATCGAGGCCTATAAGCTTCATTATGCGCTTGCCGCCCACGATGTTGCCACGGTAGTGGCATATCACGTTGATCACTTCCTGTGAATAGTTCTGATGCTCGCGCGCTGCCTCGATGTCGCCGCGCTTCCACGCATCGATGATTGCTGTCAGCTCGCGGCCGTTATAGTTGGTTGTACCGCCGATGCCGCCGCGCGCGCCGCCCATGGCAAGGCAGGGCAGTATTGTTTCGTCCTGGCCGTGGAGCATGTCGAATTTGCCTCCGCCGTACAGACGGCACTGGTTGTATTCATAGAGGCTTTCAAACGTGTATTTGATGCCGGCGAAGTTGGGCACGCGGCCGTCGATCTCTTCAAGGAATTTCACCATTGGCAGATAGGCGCCGTTGAAGGCCGGGATGTGATAGTAGTAGAAGGGCAATTCTGGTGCGCCCGATGCTATCTCTTCTACATATTTCACCAGCTCTTCCACGCGGTTGATCTTGGGGAAGGGGGGGGCCATCGCGCCTATGCCCCAGGCTCCGATCTCGGCCGCATGGCGTGCAAGCTCCCGGCTGGAGCGGGCGCAGCAGCTGCCCACGTGCACTATCACTTTGAAGCCTTTCGGGGCTGCTTTGACCCAGGCTTCCGCCAGGCGGCGGCGTTCGTCGTCAGTGAGCATATATCCTTCGCCCGACGATCCGTTGATAAACACTCCTTTAAGCCCGTTTTTGGCCAGCATCGCGGCATAGGCCCGTATAGGTTCGAGATTCACATCGCCGTTGGTGTCAAACGGTGTAAAAGGGGCGTCGATGAGCCCCTCGATTTTTTCAAATGTCATGACTGTCAGTTGTTTTGCAGAGTTTGATTTCATGGTCTGACGGCGCTGCCGTGGCCGGCGCACCGCCTTCAACTGCAAATATACAAATTAGTATATAAATTAGACTCCATCCCGCAAAATTTGTTGACGTCTGCCGGCGGGTTTTATCGCGCGTGAACAGGACACGGCGATCCGGCCTTCATGCTCACATCATTATGCCGATCATTATGAGCGCTACGGCTGCGAGGGCGCCGAAAAAGCGGATATCGGTGGACAGTTCGTCGGGTTCTTCGGGGTTCATGGCTTCTATGACTTTCATCATTTTCATCGTTTGCATCATCGGGTTGGTTTGTTTCCTGATGCAAATCTACAACGGCAATTACCCTCCTGCCAAAATTTCCCCCCGCGCTTGTGACCACCGCCCCGGTTTCGTGTGACGAAATGCCTCCGTCGAGCGGCGAAACCGCCCCCGCCCCCGCATGGCCCTCAGGCGCGGCGGCGTCCCGCCGCCGTGTGAATAGGCTTGCGTATCAGATGGTTAAGCGTCTTGTTGAAATGCACGGCGGCGAGCCGCCACCGCTCCTATGCGTTTGCCACGGGCCGTATTACCGATTGCAGTCCAAGGCGTCAGAAGCCTCGGCATCCTGCCGCCGTGGGGAAAAGCAGTTTATGGTATCAGCAGGTGTTTCGTGCAGACTTATGGGCGTTTTATGTGAATTTACGGGTGTTTTATGCGAAAAAACGGGCAGTTGGTCACAATTCGGGCTTGGCTTTGCTGATGATTGTGACAGAATCCGTAACTTTACGGTCAGAAAGAAACGATATTAACTCAACTGCTTACCGATCATGAAACACCGCCTGCTCTTTATCCTGATCGCAATTTTCGCAGCAACGACTGTGGCCGTAGCCTTGGCCCCGAAACCCGGCCAAAGCCAGGAAACGCAAACCCCCAAGCCCAAACCCAAGCCGAAGCCGAAGCCCAAACCCAAACCGAAGCCTAAACCGAAGCCGAAGCCCAAATCCGGAGCCGAAGCCCAATCCAAATCCAAACCCAAACCCGAACCTCTCCGGGACTCTACCGTTCCGGCTCCTTCGCCTGCACCTTCCGACAAAGGATCGGGTGGCAAATCAGAAAGTAACCCCGCAAATGCCCTTCCCGAGATCGAGATGGTGTGGGTAGACGGGGGCACGTTCCGCATGGGTTCCGACGACTCCGATGCTAAGTCTGATGAAAAGCCCGTCCATTCGGTAACCGTATCGGATTTTTCGATAGGAAAATATGAGGTGACACAGGCACAGTGGAAAGCCGTGATGGGCGAAAATAATAATCCGAGCTGGTTTAAAGGCGACAATCTGCCTGTGGAGTGTGTGAGCTGGGACGACGTTCAGGAATTTATCCGCAAACTCAATGCCCTGACCGGCAAGCGCTACCGCCTCCCCACCGAAGCCGAATGGGAGTT
>URWH01000138.1 GCA_900551515.1 uncultured Porphyromonadaceae bacterium | reverse complement strand
TGCTGGTAGCCATACCTACGGCGATACCCTCCGATCCGTTGACTAAAAGGTTCGGGATCTTTACCGGCAGTACGGAAGGTTCCTTTTCCGTCTCATCGAAATTCGGTACAAAATCTACCACATCCTTATCCAGATCCGCCAGGAAAGCTTCCTGGGTCACTTTCTGCAGTCTTGCCTCGGTATAACGCATGGCAGCGGCTCCGTCTCCTTCGATGTTGCCGAAGTTGCCGTGACCGTCGATCAGAGGCATGCCTTTTTTGAAATCCTGGCTCATGACTACCAGTGCCTCATAGATGGAACTGTCGCCGTGGGGGTGATATTTACCCATGACTTCACCGACGCAGTTGGCCGATTTCTTATGCGGATGATCCGACGTGTTGCCCATTTCGTTCATACCGAAGAGCACACGGCGGTGCACAGGCTTCAATCCGTCACGGACATCAGGAAGCGCACGCGACACAATCACCGACATAGAATAGTCGATGTAGGCCGACTTCATTTCGTTTTCAATATTGATCTTTAATATTCGATCTTCTTCCAACATGACAATAAAATTATCTCTTAAAACTTGGTTATATCTTTTATTTATTATAGTTCACAAAGTTAGCACACGAAGCGCTGCGCTCTTCGCGAAACAGATACAAAGATAGCATTTTTTCCGCAATAATCCCGCTATTTTATGGCCAAGATTCACGTTTTTTAATTTTTAAGTTTTTAAAAAGTTTATTTGGACTGTTTTGGCACAATTATTGCTAATTTTACATTTGAAATAGAATGAAGACACAAAACTGACACATGCTTTTTTCATCAATATCCAAAAACGCCAAGGAGGTGTTGGCAGCGTGCACGGCCATCGCGCTTGAGCACCATACGCCGATAATCGGTCCGGAGCACATCATGCTTGCGTTGCTCACGGAGCCGAAACGGCGTATAGCCATGTTGCTCAACTCGCTTGCCGACCAGCCGACCGTTGAGCGGCTTGAAGCCGGACTGCACCGTCATCTCTACGAAAGCGGCGAATACCGTCCGCTGTCGGAATCGGAGATCACGGTAAGCGATCTTGCGTCGCGCATCGTCAGGCTGAGTGTGCTTGAAGCACGTCAACACCATAAAACGGAAGCCGATCTCGAGGATCTGCTTCTGGCATTGTTTCACAACACAGACATTAAAGAAATGAAGTTTATAAAACCGTTCCTTCAGGAAAGGATTGACTATCCGGCTCTTAACAGTCGCATCTACGGTGTCGAATCCACGCCCAGCATGGGCAGCGACTTCACCGACGAGCCCGACGACGACGCCGACGACGACCTCCCGTCGGGTTCCGCCGACGAATCGCCGGCGGCCGGCAGCTCGCGTCAGTCAGGCAAGAGCGGTGCCCGCAAAGGCGGCGACACCCCTACTCTCGACAAGTTCGGCCACGACATGACACGTGCCGCTGAAGAAAACCGGCTCGACCCTGTGGTTGGACGCGAAACGGAGATCGAGCGCCTTGCTCAGATACTTTCACGCCGCAAGAAAAACAACCCCATACTGATCGGCGAGCCGGGAGTAGGCAAATCGGCCATCGTCGAGGGTCTTGCGCTGCGCATCATACAGCGCAAAGTGTCGCGCGTGCTGTTTGACAAACGCGTGGTGTCGCTCGACATGGCCTCGATTGTAGCCGGCACGAAATACCGCGGCCAGTTTGAGGAACGCATCAAAGCCATTCTCGACGAGCTCGCCCACAACAAGGACGTGATCCTGTTCATCGACGAGATACACACCATTGTAGGCGCCGGCAATGCCGCAGGCTCGATGGATGCCGCCAACATGCTGAAACCGGCGCTTGCCCGCGGCGAGATACAGTGCATCGGCGCCACGACGCTCGATGAATACCGCAAGAACATCGAAAAAGACGGAGCGCTCGAACGCCGCTTCCAGAAGGTGTTGGTCGAGCCCACGACCTTTGATGAGACCCTCACTATCCTCAACAACATAAAGGATAAATATGAGACGCATCACAACGTCACCTACACGCCCGAGGCGCTCAAAGCCTGCGTAAGCCTTACCGAACGCTACATGTCGGACCGCAACTTCCCCGACAAAGCCATCGATGCGATGGACGAAGCCGGATCGCGCGTTCACATCACCAACATATCGGTGCCGGAAGAGATCGAGAATCTCGAGAAGACCATAGCCGAGACATCGGCCAGCAAGCTGCAGGCCGCACAGGATCAGGACTTTGAGAAAGCAGCCGGATTCCGCGACCGTGAGCAGGAGCTCAAGCGCGAGCTTGATCAGGCCAACCGTCAGTGGGAGGAGCAGCTTTTGGCCAACCGCCAGACAGTCGACGATGACAAAGTGGCCGAAGTAGTGGCCATGATGACCGGTGTCCCTGTGCAGCGCATCGCTCTCGCCGAAGGCAAACGTCTGCGCGAGATGGCTCCGAAACTGAAATCGGAGATCATCGGACAGGATGCCGCCATCGACAAGATAGTCAAAGCGATCCAGCGCAACCGTGTCGGGCTCAAAGATCCCAACAAACCGATCGGCACGTTCATGTTCCTCGGCCCCACCGGTGTGGGCAAGACCCATCTGGCCAAGAAGCTGTCGGAGTATCTTTTCGACTCCACCGACACGCTTATCCGTATCGACATGAGCGAATACATGGAGAAATTCACCGTTTCGCGACTCGTGGGAGCGCCTCCGGGATACGTAGGCTACGAGGAAGGCGGCCAGCTGACCGAGAAAGTGCGTCGGCGTCCCTACTCTGTTGTGCTCCTCGACGAGATCGAGAAAGCGCACCCCGACGTTTTCAACCTTCTCCTTCAGGTGATGGACGAAGGCCGACTGACCGACAGCCTCGGCCGCCGCATCGACTTCAAGAACACGATAATCATCATGACGTCGAACATAGGCACACGGCAGCTTAAGGACTTCGGCACCGGCGTGGGCTTCAACACACCTTCGGCCAACGACCGCGAATACTCGCACGGCGTGCTCCAGAAGGCTCTCCAGAAAGCGTTTGCGCCTGAATTCCTCAACCGTATCGACGATATCGTGATGTTTGACTCGCTCGACAAAGAGGCCATCTTCAAGATCATCGACATCGAGCTCGACGGATTCTACAAACGTCTTTCGAAGCTTGGCTACACGCTCAAGATCTCCGACAAAGCCAAGGACTACATCGCCGAGAAAGGCTACGACGCTCAGTTCGGTGCCCGACCGCTGAAACGCGCCATCCAGAAATATCTCGAGGACAACCTCGCCGAGATGATCATTAATGCCGAAATCGCCGACGGCAGCACCATCGAAGTGGACTACGACAGCGATAATGATAAAATCACGACAACAGTAAAAGCGTAATTTTGTCAGTAATCCATTGACAATATTTCACAAAAAATGTCACATTTCCGATGTGGCATTTTTTTTGCTCAGTTGTTTTATATGACGGTGTGACTTTACCGTCCCTAAGAGATATAACTTAACAATCGATCAATATGACAGCACAAACAGGCAAAATCGGGGTAACGACCGACAACATCTTCCCCGTCATTAAGAAATTTCTTTACAGCGACCATGAAATCTTTCTCCGCGAACTCGTTTCGAACGCCATCGATGCCACGCAGAAGCTGAAAACCCTTGCTTCATTCGGTGAATTCAAGGGCGAGCTTGGCGAGATGAACGTAAAAGTGACCGTAGATAAGGAAGCCGGCACACTCACCGTAAGCGACCGCGGCATAGGCATGACGGCCGACGATGTTGACAAATACATCAATCAGATAGCATTTTCGGGTGCCGAAGAGTTTCTCGAAAAATATAAAGACAACGCCAACGCCATCATAGGTCATTTCGGCCTCGGCTTTTATTCGGCCTTCATGGTGGCCAAGAAGGTGGAAATCCACTCGTTGTCCTACAAAGAAGGTGCCGAAGCCGTGCGCTGGGAATGCGACGGCTCGCCGGAGTACAACATGGAGCCGACTGAAAAAGCCGACCGCGGCACCGACATCATCCTCTACATCGACGATGAAAACAAAAAATTCCTGGAGCAGAGCGAAATCGACCTTTTGCTCAAGAAATACTGCCGCTTCCTGCCCGTGCCCGTAATCTCGGGAAAAGAGCAGGAATGGAAAGACGGCAAATTTGTCGACACCGACCGCGACAAAGTGATAAACTCAACCGAGCCGCTGTGGACACGCAAGCCTTCGGAACTCACCGACGAAGATTACCGCAATTTCTATCACGAACTCTATCCCGGTCAGGAAGATCCGCTGTTCTGGATCCACCTCAATGTCGACTACCCGTTCAATCTCACCGGTGTGCTCTTCTTCCCGAAGATCAAAAACAACTTCGAGATCACCAAAAACCGCATCCAGCTCTATTGCAATCAGGTTTATGTCACCGACTCCGTTGAAGGTGTGGTGCCGGAATTCATGATGCTGCTTCAGGGCGTGATTGACTCACCCGACATTCCCCTCAATGTGTCGCGTTCCTATCTCCAGAGCGATACGGCCGTGAAGAAGATCTCAGGCTATATCACAAAGAAAGTGGCCTCACGTCTCGACGAGATTTTCCGCAACGACCGTGCCGACTTCGAAAAGAAATGGGACGACATCAAGATTTTCATCCAGTACGGCATGCTCACCGACCAGAAATTCTGCGACGCCGCAATGAAGTTCACGCTTCTGAAGGACACCGAAAACAAATACTACACTCTTGAAGAATACCGCACGCTCATCGAGGGCGCGCAGACCGACAAAGACGGCGATGTCGTCTACCTCTACACCACCGATCCGGTAGCTCAGTTCACCTACATCAATGCCGCCGCCGATCACGGTTACAACGTGCTCGTAATGGACGGCCAGCTCGAAAGCCATTTCATCGGGCTGCTCGAGAACAAGATCGAGAAATCGCGTTTCGTGCGCGTCGACTCCGACTCGGTTGAGAACCTGATTCCGAAAACCGACAAGAAACAGGTAGACCTGACCGCACGCCAGCGCGACATGCTCACCGACATGTTCCACTCTCAGATTCCCAATGTGGAGAAATCGGAATTCCTCGTTTCGTTTGAGGCGCTCTCGGCCGACGCCAATCCTATCCTCATCACGCAAAACGAATATATGCGCCGAATGAAGGATATGGCCGCCATGCAGCCGGGCATGAGTTTCTATGGCGAGCTGCCCGACAGCTACAACCTCATCATCAACACTGAAAGTCCTGTTGTAAAACGCATTATCGCCGATGCCGATACGGTTCTGATGCCCAAGCTTCAGCCTAAGTTTGAGTCAATCGACGACAACAACTCCAAATCACAGGCCATTCGTGACGCCGCCAAGGACGGAAAGCCTTCGGAAGAAGAGCAGAACCAGATCAAGAGCAACGATGAAGCAGTGGCTCACCTTCGTTCCGAAGTGAAGAAGGACGCCGAGGAATATGCCTCATCGCAGCCCCTCGTAAAACAGGTGATCGATCTCGCGCTGCTGGCCAACAATCTGCTTCGCGGCGCCGACCTCAACGCGTTCATCCGCCGCTCGGTAAGCTTATTATAAACCGTCCGCACGGTGTCAATGACTTGTCAATGACTAAGACCCCATCCCACAAAATATGTTAACGTCAGGGCGATGGCTTTTCGAGCAA
>URWH01000137.1 GCA_900551515.1 uncultured Porphyromonadaceae bacterium | reverse complement strand
TTATTTGGCTTCGCCCGCGCTATCCGTTCACTCAGATTCTTGAGAAGTACGGCTATCCGATCATCTCCAAAGAGATCTCGGATGTTATCAATGGCGCAAGAAAGGGACAACCTTACCGTCTGGCGAGAATCAATGGAGAACTGCTGGACAAGAACGGAAAGAAGTCGATCTACAACTGCGAGAATTACAAATACCTTCTGGACGCTCCCTTCAAGATTTCGGCAAGGTGTTGTTACCACATGAAAAAGGCGCCGGCGCAGAACACTATGCATGCCCACATTTCGATGCGGGCGAGGCGACGGACGCGCACTATGGTGCCGCGGTAGCCCGGGGCGCAGAGGCGGCCGGCGATGGCCAGCAGGGCGCCGGCCGAGAAGATCCAGCGGAAGGTGTCGCCGGTCACATGGAAGAGGGGGAGGGCTGTCGCAGCCACAATAAGCAGCAGGCCGAGGTTCATGATCCAGAGCCATGGCGATGATGGCAGGATGAAGTCGGCTGCGGGGTCGTTGTTTTGTTTTTTGGATCGCATTTACGTCAGTCGGTGAGAGGGTTATTCGGCGGTGAACACGTCTTCGTGGGGTCGCTTCATGAGGTAGTGCTCACGGGCCACGCGTTCGATCATCTCTTTGTCGCCGTCGAGGCGGCTGTTGAGGTCGTTGTAGAATGCAAGGGTGTCGGCCCAGGCCTGCTTTTCGCGCTCGAGGCGTGTGATCTCCTTTTCATAGGTGTAGGTGGCGCCGATGGAGGTGTCGGTGAAGAAAAGGATATAGCAGAGCACGGCGGCGATGGCTATCAGGTTGAAGTTGGCGAGATAGCGTCGGCACCATTGGGGGAATGTCGTTTTGCGCGGAGTGTTCATCGGGGGCAAATGTAGTGAAAAAAAGTGATATGGACGCTACCGTCCGGCCTCGTTGACGTCGGGGAACAGAAATATTGAAAAGTTAACACTTCCGTAGACGCGGCGGCTGTGGAAGCCGGGGAGCGAGGAGTAGTCGCGGATGCGCGAGTGCTCGAGTATGAAGATGCCGCCGGGGCTCACGATGCCGCGGTCGATGACCGTGGGCGCCACGAGGTCGAAGCGATCCATGTCGTAGGGCGGATCGGCGAATACGATGTCGTAGCTTGCGGGCGCTGCGGTGGCGAGGAAGCGGAACACGTCGCCGCGCACAAGCCGCAGGTTGTCGTCGCCCAGCGTGCGGGCTGTCTTTTCGATGAAGCGGGCCTGGACGGCCGCTTTCTCGACGGCTGTGACCTGCGCGGCGCCGCGCGAGAGAAACTCGAAGGCCACGGCGCCTGTGCCCGAGAAGAGGTCGAGCACGCGCGCGCCCTCGATGTCGGTGAGATTTTCGATGACGTTGAAGATGTTTTCGCGGGCGAAGTCGGTGGTGGGACGCGCGGTGATGTTGGTGGGCACGTCGAAGCGGCGTCGGCCGTATTTGCCTCGTATTATTCGCATATCGGTCGGATAAGGAGTGAGAAAGGTGCCTGGAGGGTGGTGCGGGATGCACGGTAGCGCAACGTGGGGAAGGGGAGGGCTCCGGCCTGCGGCAGATGGGGCCGGAGGATCTCGCGGAGCGACTCCGGTGTGTCGGCCGTCGCGGGGGTGGATATGCACACGGCGGTGTCGGTGCGCGGCATGCCGAGCTGCTGCATGACGGCAAGGATATAATAGGCGGCGTCGACCGGCTTCGTGTAGGCAAACTCGTTGGCCAGCAGCAGCCGGCGGTCGCTGTCGAGCGCTATTGCTGTCAGGCGGCTGTCGGCGTCGATGGCATAGAGCGCCGGGGTGTGGGGCGCTTCGGCGCGTCCGGTGAAATAGCGGCATAGGGCGGCGAGGCGGCAGTCGAAGCGCACGTTGTAGAATGTGCGGGTGATGAACGAGCGCATGGCCGTGCTCTGGCGGATGGCCATGACGGCGCCGTCGGACGAGCCGGTAGGGAACAGCTCGAGCGGCGCGGCCGGCTCGACGGCCGAGGTGTCGGCGGCAAGATCGTAGGCGGCGGTGGCGTCGTCCTCGTCCAGCTCCGGCGGCAAGGCTATGGAGGGAGCGTTGGCTATGATGCAGTCGACGCGCTTGAAGTCACTGAGCAGCAGTGGGTTGTCGTAGATGATATCTTCGAGCGCACGGAGCTTGTCGGGGGCGGCGGGGTCGAAGGCAAACGACCGCCAGATCATCTCTTCGCGGGTGACGGGCGGATAGAGAGCCACGTCGAGGCGGTCGGGCGAAAGCAGCAGCGCCAGCTTCCAAAGCTCGGGCTGGGCAATCAGGTCTTTATATAACGGGTCGGAATTCATCGTCGGGGGTTGCGGCGCCTGTGAGGGGGCGCCGGCTGCAAAATTACGCATAAAATCGGATAAGACGGTGACAGTTGCGGAATTTTTGTAATTTTGTGATGCAAACAACATTGGAATGGAGAAATTTGAAATAAACATACTCGGCTGCGGATCAGCCACCCCGACGCCGCTACACAATCCATCATCGCAGGTGATCAACTTCCGCGACAACCTGATGATGATCGACTGCGGCGAGGGCACGCAGCGCATGATGCGCAAGATGAAACTGCGCTTCTCGCGGCTCAACCACATATTCATCAGCCACATGCACGGCGATCACTGCCTCGGGCTGCCGGGACTGCTGTCGACGCTGGGGCTGCATGAGCGCACCGGCACTGTGACGGTGCATCTGCCGGCCGAAGGGGTCGATATCATGCGCCGCATGGCCGATTTTTTCGTGCGTCAGCCGTCGTTTGAGCTCGTGTTCGAGCCTATAGAGGGCTCGGGTGGCCGCATCTTCACGAGCGATTCGCTGACCGTCGACGCCTTCCCGCTCTATCACCGCGTGCCGTGCTACGGCTTCCTGTTCCGCGAAACGGCCAAGCTGAGGCATCTGTGCGGCGACATGGTGGCGTTTCATCAGATACCGGTGTCGGCGCTCCACGGCATCAAATGCGGCGACGACTATGTGAAGCCCGACGGCGAGGTGATTGTCAACGAGATGCTTACGCGTCCGGCCGACCGTTCGCGCAGCTATGCCTACTGCTCCGACACGCAGGCAGACGAGCGTGTGGCCCGCGCCGTAAGCGGCGTCGACCTGCTTTATCATGAGGCCACCTATGCCGACGAGCTCGCTGTCCAGGCGCATGAGCGCGGCCACAGCACCGCCGGCGAGGCCGGACGGATAGCCGCCGAAGCGGGCGCCCGCCGCCTGATGATAGGGCATTATTCAAAACGCTACACCGACAGCGCCTTGCTGGCCGCCGAGGCATGCCGCACATTCGGCGGCGAGGTGATAGCGGCACAGGAAGGACTTAAAATCGAATTGCAATGAGCCAGCAGACAATTGACGATGAGCGCTTCATGCGCATGGCGCTCGAGGAGGCGCGCCGTGCGGCCGCCGACGGCGAAGTGCCGGTGGGCGCCGTGATAGTGACCCACGGACGCGTCGTGGGGCGCGGCCACAACCTCACCGAGGCGATGGTCGACGTGACGGCTCACGCCGAGATGCAGGCCATCACGGCCGCGGCGCAGACGCTCGGCGGCAAGTATCTGAAAGACTGCACGCTCTACGTCACCGTCGAACCGTGCCTGATGTGCGCCGGCGCCCTGGGCTGGAGCCAGATAGGGCGGGTGGTGTATGGCGCCTCCGACCCCAAGCGGGGATGCAGCACCTACACCGACCACGCCTATCATCCGCGCACCGAGGTGACGGCTGGAGTGCTCGCCGACGAGGCCGCGGCGCTGATGCGCGACTTTTTCGGGCGCAAGCGGTAGGCCGATTGAAATTTAATTGCTATCTTTGAAGCCGTGGCAGCCGAACGGCCGACACACCCGCACCGGCCGCCTCCTGCACCCGTGACTACGCTATGAACCTGAAAATCATTAACCGGACGCTGCTTACACTGCGAATAGTGGTGGCGTCTGTCGTGTTTGTGATCCTCGGCGTCGGGCTTACGGTGCCCATGTGGATGCTTCCGGGCGTCGGGCCGTGGCTCGAAAGCCTGCAGATAGGCTCGGCCATCAGCGCGGTGTCGTTCACCGTCTTCGTGCTCTGGCTGCTGGTGACGCTCGTTTTCGGCCGCATCTACTGCTCGACCGTCTGCCCGCTGGGGACGCTGCAGGACATCTTCTCGCGGCTGTGGCGCATGGGCCGTTTCCGCTACCGCCGTCCCTACCGTTATGCGCCGCCTGCCAATCCGGTGCGCTATACGATGCTCGCCCTGACGGTGATTTGCATTGTGGCGGGCATCACGCTGCTGCCGTCGGTGGCCGAGCCGGAGTCGGCTTTCCAGCGCATCTGCTCGGGATTTTTCAATTCCATGGCCAAATATCTGGCCGAATGGCTCGGGGCGCACGGCTTCACCGAGCATCTGGCCTATCCGGTGACAGTGTCGGTGGCTTCGTCGATCGTGGCCACGTTTCTCTTCGCCGTCACCGCCGTGGTGTCGGCGCTCACGGGACGCACGCTATGCAACACCATCTGCCCCGTCGGCACGGTGCTCGGCATGGTGAGCCGCTATTCCATATTCCAGATGGATATCGATACCGACCTGTGCACACAGTGCCGCCGATGCGAATATGTGTGCAAGGCTCACTGCATCAACCTCTCGGATCATGTGGTGGACAACTCGCGCTGCGTCACCTGCTTTGACTGCGTCAATGCCTGCCGCGACGGCGCCATCCGCTATACCACCGACCGCAAGCGCCTGTCGCAGCCGCTGATGCAGCGCATCCGCGGACTCGGCCGCCGCGAGGGCGAAGCCTCGGGAGCCGCCACGATGAAAGCGCCCGACAACTGTAAGTCAATGAAAAAGAAACTTTTGAAAAAATGAAACAATATCTTCAGCTGCTCGATCACATAATGACCGACGGCACCGACAAAAACGACCGCACAGGCACCGGCACACGCAGTGTGTTCGGATATCAGATGCGGTTTGACCTGGCCGAAGGATTCCCGTTGCTCACCACCAAAAAGCTGCACCTCAAGTCGATAATCCATGAGCTGCTGTGGTTTCTCAAGGGCGACACCAATGTGAAGTATCTTCAGGAAAACGGTGTGCGCATATGGAACGAATGGGCCGACGAGAACGGCGACTTAGGCCATGTCTACGGCTATCAGTGGCGTTCGTGGCCCGACTACGACGGTGGATTCATCGACCAGATCAGCGAAGCCGTAGAGACCATCAAGCACAATCCCGACTCACGCCGGATTATAGTCAGCGCATGGAATGTAGGCGATTTGGACAACATGAACCTCCCTCCCTGCCACGCTTTCTTCCAGTTCTATGTCGCCAACGGACGGCTGAGCCTGCAACTGTACCAGCGTAGTGCGGACATTTTTTTAGGAGTGCCCTTCAACATTGCTTCCTATGCCCTGCTCCTGCAGATGATGGCGCAAGTCACCGGACTGAAAGCCGGAGATTTCATCCATACCTTAGGAGACGCCCACATCTATCTGAACCATCTGGAGCAGGTAAAGCTCCAACTATCTCGTGAACCGCGGGATTTGCCGCAGATGAGAATCAATCCGGATGTGAAAAACATCTTCGATTTCAAGTTCGAGGATTTTGAGTTGGTCAACTATAACCCGCATCCGCATATTGCAGGGAAAGTGTCAGTATAAATCCTACAATAAAA
>URWH01000136.1 GCA_900551515.1 uncultured Porphyromonadaceae bacterium | reverse complement strand
GCCGGCCGCCGGGTATGAAATCGCCTTCGGTCTTTTCGATGTATGTTTCTCCGGGAGCGATACCCGCTGCCTCTGCCGCTTTCTGCGATTCCTGCTCCAGACGCATTTCCTCCATCTGACGGTGGGCAATCGACATCATTGTTTCATAGAAACCGTTGATGGGAGGATTGTCATCCCAATTAAGCGAGCCGTAAAATTTCATCGTCGGTAAAACCGCAACAACCGCTTTTCTTGACCTCTCCGATGATATAGGCGCAACACTGCTCCATCGTCTTGGAGGGATTTGCCAGCCTGACCGCTACGAGAGGGTCGTTTTCTGCCCTTGCCATAAGATACCGGGCGATTGTGTCTTGGAACGCTTGTGTTCCTTTCATTGTGTTCGTTGCCATAGTCGTAAATATTTTAGAGTGTCGTTATCCAATAGATTATCCCCGCTGCCGTGAGGATTGAGATTATCCACCCAGCACCTCGGCAAATCGGTTTCAGTATCGCCCAAAGAAGCACCCCGACAATCAAACCTGCTATAATCCCTATTACTCTTGCCGCCTTTTTTAATGCGGTATGAGCTGGAGAAGGAGTGAAGCTCGTTTTGTTGATATGTCTGTCGTTTAGTGTCATAAAGCGATATTTTTTTAATGCGTATAATCGCTGTTTGAAGTTTGTTCGCTCGTTTACCGGTAGGCACGACGGGAGAAAAAGGGATGTTCGGCTCTTGCCGGAAAAAATACTACCGACCACCGGGAGCTGTGGAGATTTTTTCAGGCGAATGCAAAAGAATACCCCGTCCCGGCGTGTTCATCAACTCCGAGCGAACAGACTTTGAACTATGATTATAATCCGCACGAAACATAGAGCTGGCATCGCCCCATGAGGTGACACTGAACGACAGACATACAGAAAATGCTATCCGTAAGATAATAGCAATGTCCATAAATATGCCCGAAGCTAATGTATGTCATACTCTCTCACCGATGATAATGTCTATACTTTCATCAGAAACCGCTATGACAGCCCCGGTATAAGGCAATGTATGTGTCGGGGACGACCCCGGAATTTATGGAGGGATCGTAAGCGACACGTTCTTTGCCGCCGTGGGCCGTAACAAACGTAGAGTGGCGAGGCGGCTCAAATTCCTTATCAATGAGCAGGCGTTAAGAACACGGGCTGTCGATTAGAAGTCTTGTGTGTGCGACATCCCTGTCGCAATCTCACAAGGCGTATGAGGCAGCCGGTGTTCAGCCGGCTCCCATAGTCGGTGTGCGGTCGGAGGGTGTCAGTGAAGCCTGCTTCGCCGTCACCCTCTGACGGCATAGCCGACGACAACACCGTGAGCAGCCACACCTCTCGCAGTTTTCGCAGTGCCTGACAAACGACAAAGATTTTTATGGCTGAATAATCTAAAATCCGAATTAAAGTGTTATATTTGCAAAATAATTCCAAATACAGCATTTGAAATGGTATTAGAAATCACTCTCACCAACTTTTTCTCGATTAACGAGAAAATAACGCTTGACTTGCAGGCCGCCAATATACAGACAAAGGAAGCCCGCGCGCTTGACGGCAATACTTTCAGTGTCGGCAATGAACGGCTTTTGAAAACGGTTGCCATATACGGCGCAAACGCTTCCGGTAAGAGCAACATAATCAAGGCTGTAAAGGCCGCTGTTGATATGATTCTCGACTCCCATAACTATAATGAAGGGGACAATTTTGATTTTAAGCCTTTCAAATTTGGCGGGAATGATGCTCCGAGTGAGTTCTACATACGTTTTATCGTCAACGGGATAGAACATGAATATTCTTTTTCCTGCACCCGTGAGGAAATCATTACCGAAAGCCTGTACTATTATCCCAAAGGGCGCAAGGCTCTGATATTCTCTCGTGATGAGCGTAACTCCGGAGGGAAGAAGGAGAAATATGAGTTTACGACCGTAATACGGCGCCCGATGGATGTTGCGTCGAATACTTCTCGCAAAACGCTTTTCCTGTCGCGTGCAAGCCAGATGGATCGTGACAAGGCAAAGGAGATTTACCGATGGTTCAACGAGCAGCTTGTGTTCAGTTATCGCGGCAACACATCTGTGGTGACAGACAGATTTCTCGGAGACAATAAGGATGCGGTTCTTCGCGTTCTTAAAGCCGCTGACAGCGACATTGTGGAGTTTTCATACAAAGACGGCGAACTGACGACATTCCATCGCCGCAATCCTTCACTTCCGTTTGACTTCAATACGGAAGAATCCGAAGGTACAAAAATATTGTTCAGGATAATGCTCACGGTAATGGATGTTGTCCGCAATAATAAGACAATGTTTCTTGACGAAGTGGAAACGAGCCTGCACACCCGGCTTGTTGAGTATCTCATCAACCTGTTCCACAACAGCAGGTCGGCGCAGCTCATATTTACGACGCACAACACCCATCTGCTCGACATGACACGCTTCCGCAAAGACCAGATTTTCTTTGTGAACAAGCGCGATGACGGCTCCAGTGACCTTTATTCACTTTTTGATTACAAGGACTTTCGCGAGAAGATGGATCTGGAGAAAGCATATCTCCAGGGTCGTTTCGACGCCGTGCCTTATGTCAACGAATTTGAAAATATCTGACTATGGCACGAAAAGCGAAACAGCCGAGAGGCAAGAAAATGAATCCGACATTCTTCGTTTTCTGCGAAGGGAAAACAGAGGCGGCATACGTTGATTTGCTGCGCCGCAGTTTTCGTGTGCCGGTTGAAATCATTGCAAGAGTGAGCGATTCCAATATATCCCAGCCGTATATCGACAGATGCAAAAGGGAGAGGTTTACAACATCAGCCGACAAGACATTTCTGATGTTCGACCTTGATGTGCCGGGCATGCTGGAACATTTGAGGAAGATAAAGGACGCCACACTCCTGCTTTCCAATCCGTGTATCGAATACTGGTTCCTGCTCCATTATAATGATGTAAGCCGCGAAATATCATCGGCGGAATGTCTTACGAGATTGAAGGCAATCGACGCGGAATATTCAAAAGGCGACTTCTCTGCGGCGATGAAAAAAGTCTTGATTGAAGGGATAGAAACAGCCGCCGCCAGAGCCAAAACAAAAGAGGCATACACCAATCCATCATCAACCGTTCATTTGCTGACTGATGAGATACTGAAGAGCAAGCGATGAATCATGATATTGCCGTATTTTGACATATTTGTCGCCGTGAGTCGGGTGTAATCCGGCAATCTTCAGTCATGCCGTTTTGGGCATTTTGAACCGTGAGCCATTAAATTTCAATAGTCGTGAGTCCGAAGAATTTTTAACGCTTTGGCTCTTTGAGGATTGGAGAGAAATTACTAACTTTGCATTGCCGATATGACAGAACGGCGAAGAACATTGAAGTAGCGGAGTGAGCCATTAGTGAGTCGGCTCAATGCTCTCGCTCTTAAACCTCTGACAACCAGTGCTGTTGCATGAAATAACCTCGAAATCACCGGGGTCACCAAGCCAATCAACAAATCGCTGAAACTACCCTTAGTCTCAGCGATTTTTTTGTGCCCATCCCCTCCCTTCCCCATACCCATCCCTCTCCAAATATTTTCGGCGACAGCTTTTCGGGTCAGCCCGGCCGTCAGCAAAGTAAAAATTTTTGTTTATGCTTACAAGCTTTAGCTGGGGTCCCCATCATAGAGTTCCCAGACTTCAGCACAAATTTTTCACGCCTCTCAAGGTGTCTTTTTTAGATAATACAGCGATTCTATTGAATAAAACCGGTGATTTTTCATCAATAAGTTTTAGCGCAAAACGGAGCCGACTCGCGCGCCGGGGATTTGTTTTGCTACTGAAAACATAGCTGCTTTTGGTCTGTTAGATGAATGGGAACTAAAGAAAAACTTATTGAGCGGTTTGCTACTCTGCCAAGTGACTTCACTTGGGAGGAGATGAACCGTATGCTCGACGAGCTGGGCTACGTTGAGGACAACAAAGGCAAGACGTCCGGCTCACGCGTAATATTCAAAGAGGAGGACATCGACCCGCACAAGGCCTCCTGACAAGTGCCTTACACCCGCAATCGTGCAAGCCAGCGGGAGGGAAATCACACAAACATCTGGATATAGAGCATACACATCACGCCTGCCACGAGGGCGTAGGTGGCCTGCTTCTCGAAGCCGTGGCTGTGGGTTTCGGGGATCATCTCGTCACTGATCACATACAGCATCGCCCCGCCCGCTATCGCCGTCATGGCCGGCAGGAACGCCGCCGAGATATCGCCGAGGAAATAGCCCGACAGCACACCCGCTATCTCCATCAGCGCCACAGCCAGCCCCACCAGCGTCACCCTCAGATAGCCTACACCGATCATCAGCAGCGGCGTGACCACTACCATTCCTTCGGGAATGTTCTGCAGCGCTATGGTGATGGCCACCGTGTAGGCATTGCCCATATTCTCGCCGTCGAACACCACGCCCGCCGCCAGGCCTTCGGGAAATTTGTGTATCGCTATCGCCACCACAAACAGCAGCACGCGGTCGATGCTCTTCCGGTGCGGACTGTGAGCCTCTTCCCGGCCCGGCTCCAGCCCCGTCAGATGATGCAGATGCGGCGTGATGCGGTCGAGCAGCGATATGAGCAGCACACCGGCAGCAACACCGGTCAGCGGCTGCCACCAGCCGCCGGGGCCGACCATCTCGAGAGCCGGCATTATCAGGCATGCCAGCGATGCCGTGAGCATCATGCCGGCGCAAAAGCCCAGAAAGATGTCGTTCCAGCGGTGAGGTATCTTCCTGACCGCCAGCCCGACTGTCGACCCGACAAGCGATGCCAGCCCGAGGCCGGCCGCACACAAAAGCATCTGGTGAAATACCGTCATGCTACAGTCATTCTTTACAATCCCCGGATTTGAGCGGAATGGATCTTACTCTCTGATGAAGTTGGTAAACACACCGCGCTCCTGCTGAGGCACGCCGCCGGCTGCCTTGGCCGACGCTATGGCCTTGATCAGGAATGCCATGTTGCGGCCGAGATTGCGCATGGTCTGGAGGCCTTCGGCATCTTTCTCCACGTCGGCCGCCACATGGCCGTGCACCTCATTCCAGTAGGTGCTCGACACTATCGGCATCGATGAGATGGTGAAATATTTGTTGATCTCATCAAAGGCCGACGTCGATCCGGCGCGGCGCGATGAGATGACGGCCGCTCCCACCTTCATCGTCTTGTCGAAAGCCGTCGCGGTGGAATAGAAAAGACGGTCCATAAACGCCAGCAGCTGGCCGTTGCACCCGGCATAGTATGTGGGCGAGCCCACCACGACGCCGTCACACTCCGCCAGCAGCGGGGCCGTCTCGTTAACCAGGTCGTTGAACACGCACTTGTTTGTAGTCCGGCATGTGCGGCAGCTGATGCAACCGCGCACATCCTTATTTCCCACGTTCACGCGCACCGTTTCGATGCCGTTTTCAGCCAACGTCTTCTCCACTTCCTGAAGGGCGCGGTCGGTGCACCCGTGAATGTTAGGGCTGCCGTCGATTACCAATACTTTCATATCTCGTCTTTACGTTTATGTGTTATTAACGCCACAGAGCCTGCGTCTGTTTTGTCACTGCAAATTTAAGAGCTTGTTTAATAATAAATGTTAACGGCAGGGCTGTCAGTCGTCGAGTATA
>URWH01000135.1 GCA_900551515.1 uncultured Porphyromonadaceae bacterium | reverse complement strand
GCGAAAACGACTGGAACCGCGTTTCGATCTGCACCCTCGAAGACTAATCCCCCCCTTCCCACATACACAAAAAAGCCTGCCATCTCCGGCAGGCTTTTTTGCATCCCCCCCCGGCAGGCTTTTTGCATCCCCTCCCTCCGCTCTTCCCAGCTCCGCTCCCACTCATTTCCATTGCGTCGCCGACCTCGACGCCGTTCCCGCCTGTCACCCGCATGGTATTGTGGCGCTGGTCCGCGTCTCCCTCGGCCTCTTCTGTTCCTTCTGTCCTTCTGCTCTTCTGTTCCCTGTTCGCAGCAGTTCGGCAGATTCTTTTTGCAAAATACTATTTAATAATGTATATTTGTAGCACTCAAACGTTTCAACCGCTAAAAACAAATATCAAAACAAGTATATGAAAAAGATCGTAATCTTTGCCGTTGCAGCATGCAGCCTCTTTGCAGCTCAGGCTCAGTCCGTCGTTTATCGGGCTCCTAAATTTTCCGACAACTGGTCGCTCGGTCTCGGTGCCGGTGTGGCAACGCCGCTTAAAGACCACGCCTTCTTCGGCGACATGCGCGGCACATTCGGCTTTCATGTTCAGAAACAGCTCTCACCGGTGTTTGCACTCGGCGTTGAGAGTGACTTCATCATCAACAGCCATTCCTGGACCGAAAACGACCCCGCACTTCTCAATGCAGGCATCGACCTCACAGGCAACAGCTCGTCGGCTCTCGACCGCGTTTACGTAGGCGCTTACGGTTCGTTCAACCTCTTCAACCTTTTCGGCGGCAACAGCTGTCCGCGCCGCTTCTTCGACATCGAAGCCGTGGCCGGAGCCGGTTGGGGCTGGGAAGATTTCCTTCATCAGAACTATTTCGCCACAAAGGCAGGGCTGAATTTCAATCTCAATTTCAGCAAAAACTTCACGATGTCAATGCGTCCGGCTGTAGTTTTCAACATGACGGGCACTGAATATGCTCCCCTTGATGTCGATCAGACATCAGCTGCCTACAGCCGCGACAAGGCTACGTTTAATTTCACACTCGGCTTCACCTATCATTTCGGCCCCGGTTTCTGCACGGCTGAGGCCGGCAACAGTGCCGAGATCGACGCTCTTAACGCCCGCATCAACGGCCTCCGCGACGAAATAGCTGCCGCACAGGCCGCCGGAGCCGTCACACAGGCACAGGCCGCTGCCGTTGCCACCGAGCTCGAGGCTTGCAAGAACCGCAAACCCGAAGTGGTTCAGTCAGTCAACAACAACCTCCAGAGCGTCCGCTACATCTTCTACAAGATCGGCAGCTCGAAGATCGGTGCCGACCAGCAGCCCAACGTCGAGATGGTAGCTTCCTATCTCAAAGCCCACAAGGATGCCAAAGTGGTGGTGAAAGGCTACGCTTCGAAGGACGGCAACCTCGAATTCAACAAGAAACTCGCTGCCGCACGTGCCGAATCAGTAAAGACAATGCTCGTCAATAAATACGACATCGCCGCCGATCGTATCACGGCTGAAGGCGAAGGCATCGGCGAGATGTTCTCGGAAAACGACTGGAACCGCGTTTCCATCTGCACTCTCGAGGACTGATCGATAATCCAAAAACGATAACGACGCCGCTGCGGGAGCTTGTTTCCTGCAGCGGCGTCAGCGTTTCTGTTACCTTCGGCTCCTGTTGACCGGCCTTTCATGACCTGCGTTGTGCCCTTTCGCATTGTCTTTCGATGAATTAACAATTATTCTTCCGCCCAACACGAAAAGAATTTGTAATTTTGTAACTATGATTTTCGAAAAGGTGCAAATAGAAACTCTCGGCCGACTGCTCGCCGATTGCCGCAACGCCGCTATCGTGTGTCACATGACACCCGACGGCGATGCCCTCGGCTCGTCGCTCTTCCTGATGCATCTCCTTGAGAATCTTGGGAAAAAAGCTGCTGTCGTGGTGCCTGATATGCCACCGCAGTCGCTCTGTTTCCTGCCGGGTTACGACAGCATTACCATTGCGTCTTACCAGACAGCCCGTGCGGCCACGCTCTTTCGCTCGGCCGACCTCATTTTCTGCCTCGATTTCAATGATCTGAAGCGGATCGACCGCACCGCGCCGATGGTTGAGGAATCCCGGGCTCCACGCGTGGTCGTTGACCATCATCTGAACCCGTTGATCGAAGCCGACGTGCTGATCTCGCATCCCGAAGTGTCATCGACGTGCGCGCTCCTTTTTCAGCTTTGCGAAGCTCTCGGCATCGACAGCGCCCTCACCCCCGACGCCGCAATGTGCTGCTGCACAGGCATGATGACCGACACCGGAAACTTCTCCTACAATTCCAACGATCCGCAGCTCTACCGCATTCTTGCACGTCTCGTGGCCACGGGCATCGACAAGGATGCGATCTACACGCGTCTTTTCAACACCAATTCCGAGCAGCGCGTGCGCATCATGGGTTACGGGCAAAGCTCCAAGCTTCAGATTTTACGCGAGCATCAGGCCGCTCTGATCACGTTGTCATACGAGGAACTGCAGCGCTTCGGCTATCACCGGGGCGACACGGAGGCCCTCGTCAACGTGCCCCTCAGCATCCCCGGTATCACATACTCGATATTCCTGCGCGAAGACGAGCCTGATTATGTGAAGGTGTCGATGCGCAGCAAAGGCGATTTCTCTGTCAAACAGATCTGCGAGGATCATTTCGGCGGCGGCGGGCATCGCAACGCTGCCGGCGGAGAGATGCGCTGTCCGTTTACCGTGGCGATCGAAAAAGTGCTTGCCGTCATGCCCGGTTATGACGGTATGCTGCCCCCGCCCGACGATGATGCCTGTCCTTCAAAATAGAATAAACTGACAATAACAATAATCAAGATAATGAAAAAATCCAGTAAGATACTTTCTGCAATCATTGCCTCAGTCGTGGCGATTTTCACGCTTCAGTCATGCGAAAGCGGCCGCAGCTATTCTGAATTGCTCAACGACGAGAACATGGCCGTCAACCGTTTCCTTGTCGACCAGTGGGTGATTCCTGAAATACCCGCCGATTCGGTGTTTCTGACCGGTCCCGAAGCGCCGTATTATCAGCTTGACGAAGACGGCAACATCTACATGCAAGTGCTCGATGCCGGATCGGGCGAGAAGGTGGCCGACGATCAGGTGGTCTACTTCCGCTTCAAACGCTACAACCTGTCGTACTATGCCGGCGATCTCGAATCGACCCCGAGCGAAGGCAACCAGAATGATATGACGCAGACAGCCACATCGTTCCGCTATCAGAACTTCACCATCCCCTCTTCATCGCAATGGGGCACAGGCATCCAGATGCCGCTCAACTTCCTGAAGCTCGGCTGCGATGTCAACCTCATCGTCAAATCGCAGTATGGCTGGACAAGCGAGGTGAGCTACGTGATCCCGTATCTCTACCGCATCCGTTACTATAAGAGCCAGATCTAAACGCGCCGGCCCGACCGTCACGATCTGACACCAAATATTCAATCAATCATCACATCATGACACTTATAAAATCCATATCCGGCATCCGCGGAACCATCGGCGGTGCCCCCTCAGAAGGCCTTTCGCCGGTCGACATCGTCAAATTCACGGCTGCCTACGCAACGTTCATACGCAAGAATTCGCCGGTCGGATCCAATGTGATTGTCGTTGGACGCGACGCCCGTCTCTCGGGCAGCATGGTGAGCGGCATCGTCGTCGCCACGCTTTGCGCCATGGGCTTTGATGTGGTCAACATCGGCCTCGCTTCGACGCCCACCACGGAGATCGCCGTCACCGGTGAGAAAGCCGACGGCGGCATCATCATCACGGCCAGCCATAATCCCACACAGTGGAACGCTCTGAAGCTTCTCAATCACCACGGCGAGTTTCTCAACGACGCCGAAGGCAAAGAGGTGCTCCGCATTGCCGCTGCCGATGACTACCGCTTTGCCGAAGTGGCCGATCTTGGACATGAATTCGCCAACAATACCTACAACCGTCGCCACATCGAGCAGGTGCTTGCCCTCGACCTCGTTGACCGTCAGTCTATTGTCGACGCTAACTTTACTGTGGCTGTCGACGCTGTCAATTCCGTTGGCGGTGTTGTCATCCCGCAGTTGCTCCGCGCTCTCGGCGTGAAGAATATCATCGAGCTCAATTGCGAGGCCAACGGACGTTTCGCCCACACCCCCGAGCCGATTCCCGAAAATCTCACTCAGATCGCATCGCTCATGAAAGAGGGCCGCGCCGATGTGGGTTTCGTGGTCGACCCCGACGTGGACCGTCTCGCCATCGTGATGGAAAACGGCGAGATGTTTGTCGAGGAATACACGCTTGTGGCTGTGGCCGACTATGTGCTGTCGCAGACTCCCGGCGCCACCGTTTCCAACCTCAGCTCTTCGCGTGCGCTCCGCGATGTGACCCTCGCACACGGTTGCAGCTATACGGCTTCGGCTGTCGGTGAGGTCAACGTCACCACAGAGATGAAGCGCACGGGTGCCGTGATCGGCGGCGAAGGCAACGGCGGCGTGATCTATCCCGCCGCTCATTATGGCCGCGATGCTCTCGTGGGCGTGGCTCTGTTCCTCACCCTTTTGGCAAAGAGCGGCAAAAAAGTGTCGGAGCTGAAAGCCGGCTATCCCGCCTATGCCATTGCCAAAAACAAGATACAGCTTACGCCTTCGATCAATGTCGATGCCCTGCTCGATGAGGTGAAACGCATCTATGCCAATGAGAAAATCACCGACATCGACGGCGTGAAAATCGATTTTGCCAACGGATGGGTGCACTTGCGCAAATCCAACACCGAACCGATCATACGCATCTATTCCGAAGCTCCTACAATGGCCGAAGCCGACGCTCTTGCCGACGACATCAAGGCTGTTGTTGCCGGAATGACCGTCTGATGCCACTTATTACCGTCTCTCTCATCGTTTTCCCCATCACCGCTCACTCTTCTCGCTGATGAAACATCGTGCAATAGTCTCGATTGCCCTCATACTGTCCGTTGCCATCGGCATCGCGGCCGACCGCGCCGTGCCTGTCGGCTACGGCCTTGTCAATGTGTCGGCGGCAAGCCTGCGCCATGATCCCGCCCATGCTTCGGAGATGGAGACGCAGGCTCTCTACGGCACGCCACTGGAGATACTTTCCGACTCGCTGGCCGACTGGTGCATGTGCCGCATGCCCGACGGCTATGAGGCATATATCCCCCGCAGCGCTTTTGCTCCGAAAACTGAACAGGAGATGGCGCGCTGGCGCTCGGCCGACCGGCTGATCGTCACGGCGTCGGGCGAGCATCATCTGGTTGCCGACACGCTCTCGGCATCGCCGCGCAATGTGGTGAGCGATGTCACGTGGCTTTCGATACTGGAAGGCCGCAAGGCTCCCGGCTCGGCTTTCGTTCTGGCCACGCTCCCCGACGGACGTCAGGGCTATCTGCCGGCGTCGGCAGTCGCCGATTTTGCCGAATGGGCCGCACGCGGGCCTTCGGCCGACGCCATCGCCGATGCCGCCTATGCCATGCGCGGAGTGCCCTATCTCTGGGGCGGCGCTTCGTCGAAAGCAGTCGATTGCTCCGGGCTCACGCAGCTGTGCTATTTCTCTGCCGGTCTGCTCTTGCCGCGCAACGCATCGCAGCAGGCAAAAGCGGGCGCCGGGATCGATCTCGCCGACTCCGCGGCATTGCGCCGGGCCGACCTGCTCTTTTTC
>URWH01000134.1 GCA_900551515.1 uncultured Porphyromonadaceae bacterium | reverse complement strand
TGTCGCGGTCGGGGAGTGAGATGGTGACGTCGGCGAAGCGGAAGCCGTAGATCTCCTCGGTGCCGTGGATGGTTTCGACGACGGCCATATCGCCGTTGGCGATGAAATCGAGGCCCTTGACGCGTGCGCTGAAAAGATAATTGTTCTTGACGACCATGAGCCGTTCGCCACGGCACAGCTCCTCTTCGCGGTAGAGGATGTTGGCGCGTATGGCGCGGTTGAAAGCCACGGCGCGGCGGTTGGAGGCAGTGATGACGAGCGTGTCGGCTTCGCCGGCATCGCCGTATGACGAGGCTATCGAATCTTCAAGGTCGACGCCGTCCACCACTGTCACGTCGGCAAAACGGCTTGCGGTGAGTTGCATAGGGTTGTTGGCGGGGTCGCGCATGGCGCGGCGCAGCCATGTGGCATTGTAGAGGATGCCCGACATGTGCTCCTGGCGCACAACCTTCGTGAGCACCACGCGGCTCACTTTCAGACCGTAGCTGCGGAGCACGGCGGGATCCATGGCCGGACTCACTGAGCAGCCCACGGGCGGGAGCTGGGCGGTGTCGCCGAGGAGTATCATACGGCATCGGTCGCCGCTGTACACGTAGTGGATAAGGTCTTCGAGGAGGCTTGAGCGGCCGCCGTAGCTGTCATTGCCCGAGCTGCCGTCGCCGATCATCGAGGCCTCGTCGATGATGAAGACGGCGTCGACGAGCGTGTTTTCGGCCACGTCGACCGAGGCGCTGCCCGCCATTTCGCCGTCGGCCGAGCGATAGATGCGCCGGTGGATGGTCGAAGCGGGAAAGCCGGCGAAATTGCCGAACACCTTGGCGGCGCGTCCCGTAGGAGCCATGAGCACTACAGGCAGCATGATCTCACGCAAGGCACGGACGAGAGCGCCGGTGAGCGACGTCTTGCCGGTGCCCGCGTAGCCGTTGAGGAGGAACACCGGATTGGAGCGGCCGTCGTCGGGGGCGGTGCAGAAACGCGCCAGCGCGGCGATGAGGCTGATCTGCTGCTCGTTGGGGTCGTAGGGCAGATTCAGAAATATCCGTTCGGCAAATTCGTATGGATCCATTTTTTTTGATATGACATACACAATAGTTCGTTAAAAAATGGAATATAGGCTAAGCGGCATCAGTCGCCAAGCCAAAGAGTTCTTTGACAAGTTTAGCATTTAAAGTCTTGTTCGGGTCAATACCGCTCAGGTCAAAAAATCTTTTTATGAAATGAGCGTTGACCATCAGAGACTTAATTTGACCGATAGAAAAGGGTATCCGAGTCTGTTTTCTCAGCACCTTTGTAATGTTGACAGCGGCCAGCGAGGCATTATAGGCAAAATCGAGAGCCTTCTCATCGCGAGCCTGACAATCGAGCAGACCTGTGAACTGATGGCCGTCGCGAAAACAGAACTCAATCTGGAAGCGCGTGCGGTATATGTCATAGACATCCTTTCCGCAAACGGTAGTGTCGGATGAGAAATAGAGTCGGTGGGTGCCGTTGGGCAGATAATGTATCACCAGCCGGATTTTCTGTTTGAGCGACTTGCACCATGCTATAAGTTCATAGGCCTCACCTTCGGAGGCATCGATGTCAAGGCGCTTCATTCGGGACTTGTTGGGATTTGCGAAAACAATCTTCCCGTCCTTAGTCTTTGGCCGTCCCCGCTTGCCGGTGCGTGGCCATTCATAGACATAGTAAAGCACCGCATTGGAGCGCAGACGGCTTATCAGAGAGAACCCTATCTCTTTCAGACCTGTAAGGAACGGCAAATTCGAGAAGGCTGCATCGGCAACAAGCAACGGCGTTATTTTAAGCAGATTGTCCTTGTACTTCTTCAGCACCGACAGATACCATTGGCTCAATGTCATATCCATGGCTTTAAGCTCAGACGCGTTTTGCGTCTGCACCGCCCTGAGTATCATTGCATCCCTGATATCGGCGTCCACCAAGGCGATATCGAGTATTTCAAGTCCATGTTTGACAGCCGAGGCGCATCCTGACCAAAAGCGACCGACATGGTCGGTCTTCTTTCCGGCCTTCGACACATAGCTCGGATCGATGGCAATGGCCAGACGCTTCATTCCGTACTGAAAACGATCGGCGGCGAGGTTCATGTTGAAGCACAGCCAGCCGAAATCTTTTCGGAAAGTCTGGCGGTAACGCTGCTCTTTACGTCGTCCGTAGCGTCCGAGTTGAAGAAAATTTATCTTTCTGGGGATGCACATGATTAAAATCAGTATCTCGATGATGTTTGCTTTGAAAGTTTTGTTTAACTTTGTAGCGCAGCCGAAGAAAGCCCTCCGGCAGATGCCCTCATATTGGTCAAGTAGTTCGAAAATCAGCATAACTTTAGAGTCGTCGAATAACTATAAAGTTACTGAAAATCAGCGACTTGGCCAAATTTTTAGTGTTAAATTTTCATGCTAAACATCAGATTTTTAACGGATTAAACACTCGGCTCCTCGGAGCCGCTAAAAAAATAACCGAAGTATTGATACACAAATATAGCAATTAATCTGTGTAATGATTATCCGTATTGTGGCTATAGTCTGCTACAAGGAATACAAGTTGAGCAACAACAAAGGCTACGAGCGAATAGAAATAGAGTTAAAGTTAATAAATTCAGCACTTTGCCTTCGCGACAGAACACTCGGCAATTTCGCTGAGTCAATTCCATATTTACCTAATGATAGGAAGGATAATGGGAAATCATAAGGTCCATAAATCATTCAATTTGCTTGGGCTTTTCATCATCCCCAATCTGGAAGTAATCAGAAGCTTTCTTCGACGAGATGACGGTAGGCCCCAGGCGAGTTTCCAACTCATTGCGGGCCGCTTTGGCAACGTTGCCTCCGCTGCGGGCGGCATTCGTGTGCTGGTTGTAGGTTTTGGGATTCCACTGTTTGGAAATTTCGGTAGTTGAGGCCTCGGCAAGCATGTTTAGGGCAAGCTCCACATTCGTCATATTGTCGCGCAATCCCTCTTTGTGCAGCCCTTTGTGCTCTTTATATTCACGTGTGCTCATGCCGCTCCACTGCCGAGTGATGATGTCGGTAAGTGTGGCGTATTGCCAGTCTTTGACTCCGCCACGTTTCCATTCGTCTGTGAGCATTTTGCGTGTTTCAATTCCGCGAAGGCGTTGGTTAATACATTCGTCCGAATAACCGAGTCGGCGATAATCGGTCACTGCTTGTTCGATGGAAAGCTCCGGGTCTTGCATTTGGTCAAGCCGTGTGGCGGCTACCTGTGCCATCCACTGCTTGAAGGGTTCGGCTTTCGGAGATGGAACGGATTGTATGATTCGGAAAAGCTGTTCGTATGTGGCTACGTCTGTAAGGCGCATCTTGCCATCGGCGGCGGGAAGTTTCAAACGGTTACAATTTGTAACCGTTTCATTTCCCTCTTTCTTGAGCCTGTTTTTCAGAACTTTCCAGTAATTGCGAGGATCCGCGCTGTCTGTCAGGATTTCAACGACATCTACAACGGAAAAATACCACTCTTCCTTCTCGCTGTCCCACACAGTGCGCACCTTTTTGTCATTGAAAATCTGTATCTGATTTTTCTTTGTCATAGTTTGAAAAACGACGGCCCCTGTTTCAGTCTACAGTAAAGTGACGCGCTGTAAACCTACTTCCGAAACCGAGTTAATATTTTCATGTGAGAACGTCACCAATCACAAGGCAAAAGTAATGAAAATATCTGACAATGAAAACGCTTGATTAGTTTCGTATGCGACCTCAGTAACCCTCAAAGAAGCAGGACTCGACAGGGATTATATGTAGTTTATGCAGCATAAATTTTGCATAAATTTTGATGCGGTTGCCCTGTATTATTATCTGTGATTTAAACTTCAATAGTTATATTTTTATTATCTTTGCGAAACGACTAAACTTAAGCGAAACAAGAGATATGAACATCGGTGACAAAGCTCCTGAAATTCTCGGCAAGGATCAGAACGGCCGCGAGATACGTCTGAGTGACTATGCGGGGCATAAACTCGTGCTTTATTTTTATCCCAAGGACAATACGTCGGGCTGTACGGCCGAAGCGTGCTCGCTACGCGACAATGTCGACGCCCTCCGCGAACTCGGATATGATATCGTGGGCGTGAGCAGCGACAGCGAGGCCTCGCACCAGCGTTTTATTTCCAAATATGATCTGCCGTTTCCGCTCATTGCCGACACCGACCACCGGCTGCAGGAAGAGATGGGCGTGTGGGGCGAAAAGAAACTCTACGGACGCACCTATATGGGCACATACCGCACCACCTTCCTGATCGGAGAGGACGGCGTGATCACCCACATCTTCGGTCCGAAGCAGATAAAGACCAAGGAACACGCCCAACAGATACTCGGCCTATGAAACTGATGCCGGCCGTAGCAGCGGCAGCCGTCGGCGCCACTGCATTATGCAGTTCGTCACCATTCGTTACGGTGGCGTCGGACGGCACATTCAGTCTTGACAATAAAGAATACCGCTTTAAGGGCACCAATTTCTGGTATGGTCCGATACTGGCATCCGACGGACCGTGGGGCGATTATGACCGATTGACGGCCGAGCTCGACTCGCTGCATGCGCTCGGGCTCGACAACCTGCGCGTGCTTGCGGGCGCCGAAGGTCCCGAGGGGCTGCCGCATCACATTGGTCCCGTGCTTCAGACGGCTCCGGGCGAATACAACGACGCGCTGCTGACGGGGCTCGACCGTTTCATGGCCGAGCTGGAACGGCGTGGCATGCGTGCCGTGGTCTATCTCACAAACGCGTGGGAATGGAGCGGCGGCTACGGATCGTATCTGCAATGGACGGGCGCCGGTCAGGCGCCTGTGCCGGGGATCGACGGCTACCGGGAGTATGTGGATCATGTGAGCCGTTTCGTGTTGAGCGAAGAAGCGTGGCGGATGGCTGTCGAGCATGCGCGGTTTATGGCTTCGCGCGTCAACAGCGTGACTGGAACCTCCTACGCCGAGTCGCCGGCGCTGATGGCGTGGCAGATATGCAACGAGCCTCGGGCATTCAGCGACGAAGGTAAAGAGGCGCTGGCCGACTGGATCGGCGAGATGGCACGCGCCATACGGTCGGTCGATCCCAACCATCTGATCTCGACGGGGAGCGAAGGTCTCTATGGCTGCGAGTCGGACCTCGATCTATGGCGCCGCATCCATTCGATCCCGGAGATCGACTATGCGTGCATACACCTCTGGCCGACTAACTGGGGCTGGGCGTCGCGCGATTCGGTGGAGGCTCATGTGGACCGCGCCATCGAGCTGAGCGACAGATATATCGACATGCACATAGCCGCGCTCGACTCGGTAAAGAAGCCGCTGGTGATCGAGGAATTCGGATATCCGCGCGACGGTTTCGCTTTCTCGCCCGAAGCCCCGACGACGGCCCGCGACAAATACTATGCCTATCTGCTCGAGCGCTTTGCAGGAGACAAACGCATCTGCGGTCTGAACTTTTGGGGGTGGAACGGAATGGGACGCGCCGACAGTACGGCCTCTCCGCCCATGTGGCATCCCGGCGCCGATTTTCTGTGCGATCCGGCGCATGAGCCGCAGGGGATGTACGGAGTGTTTTCGACCGACGCTTCGACGATCGGTCTGTTCAGATAAGGGTTTATATTATCGAACCGGTGCTTTGTGACGGGCCTGAAGCTCGGCGCGGAAATCCGGATGGGCCACGGAAATGAGGTTGCGAACCTTCTGCCGGACGCTTCGGC
>URWH01000133.1 GCA_900551515.1 uncultured Porphyromonadaceae bacterium | reverse complement strand
TTGCTCGAAAAGCCATCGCCCTGACGTTAACATATTTTGTGGGATGGGGTCTAAGGGCTATGCGCCGGTTGTAGGCGGTGTCCTCGCCCGGGTCGAGCATGAGGAAGAGGGCGATGATCACGAAACAGTCGGTGGCCACCTTGAACCATATCACGAAATTGGCCACGATGAGGAAGAAGAAGAGGCGCTTGTAGTCTGGCGATATCTGCCCGCAGTATTCGCCGGCCTTGATGAAGAACCATGAGAATATCAGCAGTCCGGGCAGGCCGAAATAGAAGATGAAGCGGAGATAGCCCACGTCGGTGCCCATGTAGTAGCCTTCGACCAGCGGGCCGGTGTAGAGCGGATCAGTGTAGTAGGGGTTGGAGAGATAGCCGTCGCCGATGAGCCAAGTGTGGAGCGTCTCGGGCCACACATACATCGTGGCGAGCTTGTTGTTCGACGCCACATCCCATGAGCCTTTTTCGTAAAGAGAGAAGAAGCCTTCGAAGGCGAAGCGGAGGTTTTCGCGGAACGGCTCGGAAATCTGGTAGAAATAGACGCAGACCACGACGCCACAGAAGGCTATCAGCGTCCAGTTGAGGAACGTGCGGTAGCTGCGGCGTAGTCCCGCGGCGCGGCGTTTGCGGTTGTCGGCCACCATGTGCAGCCCCACCATGAGCGCCGACATCATGATGCCGACGGTGGTGGTGCGGGCTATCATGTTGCCCACCACATAGATGATCACATAGCTCACGATATAAAGCCAGATGTATTTGCGCAGCGAGGTGTGCGTGATGTGAGTCAGCACACCGGTGATGAGCGTGAGGATGAGGGCGAATTTGATACCGGCGGGATCGACGCTCGCGCCGAAGCCGTAAAGGCGGTCGACCGATTCGAGCCATTCCTGGCCGAGATCGAAATACATGAGGGAGAAGGTCTTCACCGCCGGGATGTTGTCGATGGCCAGCGCCGAGAGGCACTGAAACACAGCCGCCGCCGTGAGATAGTTGGTGATGAGCACGATCGAAGCGCTGCCGTGGCGTGCGCGGATGGCCTCGACAACGGCGTAGGCGCCGCCTACCCACACCCACATCGATATGAAATAGCTGGCGTATTCATAGTCCGATGTGTTGTTGATCACGGTGGCGGCGTAGCACCATACGGAGACCAGCGCTGCTATCAGCATTAGTGTCAGCATGTTGCGGCTGAGGCCCGTGTCGCGTCGCCGCGCGAGGTGCATCAGGTATATGACGAGACCGGCCGCGGCTATCATCATCTTTGTGTTGACGCCGGGCAGAAATGTGAATTCAAATGGGAAGCAATACATGCTCGTCAGCAGCATGATGAGCAGGTATGTCAGCAGTCTGATCATGGATTATGCGTGGGATTGATAGAATTTCAAAAGCATTCGGTAGAGGCGCACGGGCCACCACCATCCGCGGGCGGCCCAGCGCTGCGCCATGCGGCTGTGGCGCGAGCCGTAGGGGTTGGCGGCGGCGCGGCGGTTGGCTTCGGGCCACCATTCGCGCCATAGACGGAAACCGCGCGAGGCAGGGTCCATCAGCAGGAAGGGAAATTTTACCTGCAGCCTGAAGAAGTCGGTCTCCTCGGCCGTGATGGCGCCGAGGGCGGCGAGATCGCCGGCCGTGAGGTCGGCATTGTGGCGCAGCTGGCTGAAATGGGCGTCGCTGTAGGCCTGTGTCATGGCGCCGCTGTTGGTGCGGCGGTAGTGATAGAGCGGGCGGCCGACGTGTGCCGTCATGCGGCAGCGGGCGCAGGCGCGTATCATCGTCATGTCCTCGCCCATCGGATAGCCGTCGGGGAAGCGCAAGGCGTTGCCGGTGAAGATGCTGCGGCGCGTCAGCTTGTTCCACACGTTGAATTTCATCGTGCCGCCGAGCATCGCCATCATGGCCTCGCGGGCGTCGCTGATGTCGGGCGTCGGCATTCGGCGCTCTCCGTTGTCGGTCGAGAGATACCAGTCGCACCACACCATGTCGGCGCCAGAGCGGCGCGCTTCGTCGAGCATCGCCTCAAGCATCTGCGGCTCGGCGAAATCGTCGCTGTCGATGTGCACCACATATTCGCCGCAGGCCGCTTCCAATCCGGTGTTGCGCGCCGACGGCAGTCCGCGGTTGCGGCTGTGGGTCAGTATCTTCACCTGCGCGGCGCGGTCGGGATAGTCGGCCACGGTGCGCCGCACGGTATCGATGCTCGCGTCGGGCGTGGCGTCGTCGACGAAGATAAACTCCACTCCCTCGCGCAGCGTCTGCTCCATCAGCGAGCGCACGCACGCCTCCACAAACCGCTCCACGCCGTAGACCGGTATGATTACTGATATGTCGCGTCTGTTATCAGCTTGCATAGCGTAACCAATGGAAATAGCGTCGGTTGTAGAGATAATGGTAGGCCACGAAGATGACGGCGAACACCGCCAGCGTCGCTGCAAAGCGCGGCAGGCCCGAGTTGATGCCTGTGGCGCGGTAGAGCAGAAACATTATCATGGGATGCGACAGATAGAGCATCGTCGAGATCTGCCGCATCAGTTTGCCTCGGCCGTTGTCGGCCTCCGGACGGCACTGCGAGAGCGCGAAGGCCATGAAGGCGAACACCACAAGCGGCAGCGAGAAGTTGATGCTGTTGATCTCATGCCCGGAACAGTAGCCGACGGCCAGCTCGGCGAAATAGAGCCCGAGGGCCACAATCAGCAGCGGCAGCGACTGTGCGGCGGTGAATTTCAGGTTGAAGCGGAAGAAGAAAAAGCCGATGCAGAAAAACAGTATGCCGCGCGGGAAGCTCCATGTGGGAATCATGAACAAATCCCGGTAGACCACGGCTGTCTTCACGATGAACGGCGGCATCGGATAGCTGTTGAGGAAGCAGACGCACACGGCGTAGGAGAGCAGAGCCAGGGCTGCCATCACCGTATAGCGCACTGCGGCCTGCTTCACACGGTCGATGGCGGCGAAGATGATCATGCACCACATCAGGGCGATGATATACCACCCGATATTGAATGTGCCGAAAAATATCACTTTGTGCAGCGCCTGCCATATCGTGAGCCCCTTGAACACGATGAAACTCAGCGGCCACGAAACCACGGCATAGAAAAGATAGAGCGTGGCGAGATGGCGCAGCGATTTCTTCAGGTCGGTGTGGCGGCCGAAGAAAAATCCCGAGAAACAGAAAAACACCGGCACGACGGTGTCGAGAATCCGGGAGAAATAGTAGCTTACGGTCGGGTTGTTGAACAGCGGCAGTGAATGGAGCATGACTATCATGACAGCCATCACCACTTTCGAACGGTCGATGAAATAATATCGGTTAAGTTGCATATTTGAGAAATCCGAAACCTTTGCGGTCGCGGAGCAAGAGATATACGTAAAACATTAGCGCGAATACGGCAAGCACCATCGCCGTGGCAGTCCAGCCCAGTTTGATGCCGGTGGTTTTGTCCAGCAGATAGATAATGATGGGGTGCGCCATATAGAGCATCGTGGAGCTTTCGCGGCACATCTTTCCGGCAGTGACGAGGGGCGCAGGCCGGCTGTAGGCCAGCAGCAGAGCCATCAGCGCGCCGACGAGCAGCGGTTTTGACAGCGGCTCAAACACGTCGTTGAGGTGATACGCGGCTATGTCGTGCACCGATTCAGCCACGAAGGCGGCAAGCGTGACGGCCACGGCCGCCCATGCCACATTGCGGCTAACCCTGATGTTGAGCCGCATGAAGGCAAATCCGGTCACGAAATAGAGCATGCCGCGCGGGAAGCTCCAGAACAGCCGCAAGAAGATGAAGCCCGCCATTCCGTCATCAGTGTTAAGCAGCGCGCCGGCTTCGGTGTGCGAATAGGGATTGTAGAGTGAGCAATAGGCGAAGCATATAAGTCCGGCTATGGCCAGCAGTGCGGCGGCTGCGCGTTTGTTCCTTATTTCCCATATCAGGGCCGTCAGCCCCATGCACTGCACGAGGGCGACGATAAACCACCCCGTCGGGATGAAGCCTGATGTCAGCAAGTTTATTATCGCTTCCGCTAAGGTGAGATCCCTGAACCGGAAATAGCCAAGCGGAAAGAGCACCAGGGTCCATATCAGGTAGAGCGCCGTGAGATGCCGCAGCGATTTCTTGAAGTCGACATTTCTCGCAAAGAAAAATCCCGAGAAACAGAAAAACAGCGGCACCGCCAGATTGTAGAATGCCCTCTGCAGGGCAATATCTCCTCCCGGCAGAAAAGAATTAGTGTGAAGCAGCACTATCACCACTGCCAGCACAAGCTTCGTACAGTCGATGGGGAAATATTTGTTCATTCCGTGGGACGTTTGCGGGCAAACCAGCGGCCCTCTTGTCGGGCGCTGTCGATATCGGCTTCGGTGAGCAGCTGAAGGGCGCCGTCATGCCATTTTATATAGCGGCGGTTGCCCTCGAATTCATCGTCGGCGCGGCAGATGTCGCCGGCAAATTCCGAGTTGACACAGAGTGTCTGAAACACCATCTCGTCAGGGCAATAGGTGCCGCGGAACCATTGCTCAATCCATGCACGGTGGTCGAGCACGTAACTGGCAAAGCGGTCAGTGATGCTCCACCATTGCGAGCCTTTCACCACCGGCATAGGGCAGCGGCGATGGCCTGCGGCGCTCTGACACATTGCCCATGCCTTGCGCACGGCTCGCAGCAGCGGATTGCTCGACTGAAAACGTTTTGCAAACAAAAAACGGTGCTGACTGCGGTAGCGCACCTCATCGGTGCTTGCATTGCGAGCTATGGCAATGAACTCAGTGCGCGGATGCGCTTCACATTCTCGTACAATATCGGCAATATTGGCAATGAGCATATCCATCCCCGACACGAGATGATAGCGGGCATATTGGCCTGCATCGGTAGCCGCCTTCAATAGAGCCAACTCTATTTCTACTAACGAATAGTCGCCCCAACGTCCGTCGATGCGCTTTGGCAAAACTGTCAGACGGCTCTTCTCGGCACTGAGCTGCGATCCGTCAAAGGCCGCTTTCTTGTCGATATGCACATAAATGTCAACACCCTCATTATCAATCTCTGAAATGAGGCGCTGAAGCATCTCCGGCCGCTCTGTGCCATGATCAAAAAAGCATGCTTAGCCACGTCCTATCAGTTTTTTTGATTTGAATAATAGTTTAAGTATAGCATCGGCAGCACCGAGAGGCAATCGTTGAATGGTATTGATAATCTTGTTGAAAATCCCCGACGATGCTACAAATGTATTGAATTTAAACGATTTTAACTGGTTGTGATAACCGTTTAACAGGCGGCGTCGGTTGTTCGTGTCTACGTCGTGGATATATATTGGACGAATAATCAAGTCTGAAAAATATTGATGATAAATTTTCTGACATTCCCCGCGAAGAGTAGTGTCGGTTATTGTTGATAGGATTTTATTCAAGGCTGTCATCATGTTGAGTCGCTTTTCGGCAAACCATACGGGTTTGTCGGCCGAACGTTCATGCGACATTGATTCGGGATTCTCCTCGTAGATATAATTCATTCGTCCTATGGTGCGCATCGACCGGCACAATTGGAAATAGCTCCAATTAAAAGCATGATCCATTCCAACACCTTGCAGTTCAACCGGGAATCGAAGATGCTCACTTTCAATCAGATCACGGCGGTAAAACTTATTGACCGACGAACCGACAGGTAGAATGTTCAGTTTGCGTAGAGTGTGTAAGACCCCATCCCACAAAATATGTTAACGTCAGGGTCGCAGCAGTGCGCCAGAT
>URWH01000132.1 GCA_900551515.1 uncultured Porphyromonadaceae bacterium | reverse complement strand
CGCCGACTGCTCGATACGCTACGGCGACCTGAAAAAGCAGCTCGCCGAGGATATCCTCAAGGTGACGCTTCCCATCCGCGAGCGCATCCTGGAGATACGCAACGACGACGCTTACATAGGCCGCGTGCTCCGCACCGGTGCCGAACGTGCCCGCCAACGCGCCGCAGCCACCCTGCGCGAAGCCCGCGAAGTGATGGGCATCCGCAAATTTTATTAATCGGCATCCTACAACAATCCGGGCCACCCGCTGAAGCGGGTGGCCCGGATTGTTGTAAGTGTATCAATGATCAGTCGAGGAGCTTTTGGGCAGCCGGCGACAGGATGTCCTGCACGCTGTAGACGGAGATGGCGGCATCGACCGCGCCGTAGCTGTAGGGCAAGAAATCGTAGGGATTGTAGTGGAACACGATGTCGCCGCCCCTGATGAAGACGCAATTGGAAACGGGCATCTCGGGGGTGAACATAGAAGATTCGAGCTGAGCCACACTGATGTTGAACTGCTCGGCAACGGTTTCCTTCAGCAAAGAGGCCAGAATCGAATCGGATCCGGGCTTGAAAAGATAGGCGGGGGTGATAACCTTTCCGGCCTTAAGATCGTAGGTGAACGGGAAAGAGCCCCAGTTGGGGTGCGCTCCGCCCATATACATTTCGAAAGAAACATTGACTGTGACCATGTCTTCGTTGACTTCCGTGATCGACATGTCGCTCTGGCTATAGTATTCGTTATTGAAAGCCGATTCCGAAGGCACGCTGTCGATACGTGTGATCTTTGAGCCGAGGTCGTAGGACGCGGCATCGCCGACATAGGCCGTCATCATCTCATCGATGCCTTTGCCGGCCAACTTTTTGTTATACAAGCGTGAGACGATGGTGTCCTGCAGAGCCGTCAGATCATAATCTCCAAGCTTTTCAGGCCACTGCACCGAAGTGCTCAATGTGAGATAGACGTCACATTCATTCAACGAATCAGAGATGCTATAGCATTGCTGCGTCGATTTGATCGACATCGACACGGGAAATGATTTCACCGCTCCGTCGGTGCCCGATTCTTCGGTGTTGTCGGAAGAATTACTGTTACAAGCAGTCATGGCCATCGCAAGGGCAGCCATAGCTAAAAAACTTTTTTTCAAACCTGATTTCATATTTCAATTGCTGATTAGATTGAATAATGCTTAAAAAGAAACATCGGTGAGAGCGGAATTGTTGCGCTCTGCCAAATTGAATAGTTGCCGTTGCAGAAACGGGGAATGAGATATATTCAATAATAAACGGGAGTCCGCCGGAAATATTATAGCACCGTGAAAAAAAGTGAATGAAGCTAAAGTTTATCCTACAAATGTTTGAATTTTCATATTATAATTGCTTACTTTGCACCGCAAAAAGTATTTTACTAATTAAAAATTCAGAATTATGTCAGAAATTGCAAACCGCGTTAAAGCTATCATCGTAGACAAACTTGGTGTTGACGAAAACGAAGTAACAGAAACCGCATCCTTCACCACCGATCTCGGCGCTGACAGCCTTGACACCGTTGAACTCATCATGGAGTTTGAAAAAGAATTCGGCATCACCATTCCCGATGATAAAGCTGAAAGCATTGCAACTGTAGGCGACGCTATCGCTTTCATTGAAGCTGCTCAGGCTTAACATCCCGGGCATCTCTTCTCTCCTCACTTTAATCCGTCTATTACGTAAAGATATATAATGGAATTAAAAAGAGTAGTAGTGACGGGCTTAGGCGCCATCACACCCCTCGGCAATGACGTGGCCTCGACATGGGAAGCCGCTATTGCAGGCAAGAGCGGGGCCGGTCCGATCACCCATTTCGACGCTTCGCTGTTCAAGACCCAGTTTGCCTGCGAAGTGAAAAATTTCAACGCGGCCGATCACATCACCGACCGCAAGAAGCTTCGCCAGCTCGATCTCTACGCACAGTATGCCCTTGTGGCAGCCCGTCAGGCCGTTGAAGACAGCGGTCTCGAAACCAGCGAAGGCGTTGACCGCAACCGCGTCGGCGTCATTGTAGCTGCCGGTATCGGCGGTCTGCACACGTTTGAAGAAGAGGCCGGTTACTATGCCATCAACCATGAAAAAGGTCCGAAATACAATCCCTTCTTCATTCCGAAGATGATCGCCGACATCGCTTCGGGACACATCTCGATGGAATATGGCTATCACGGCCCCAACTACGGCGTTGTTTCGGCATGTGCATCATCCAACAATGCAATCATCGACGCATTCAACTATATCCGCCTTGGCAAAGCCGACGCATTCGTGACCGGCGGCGCTGAAGCAGCCATCTTCCCGGCAGGTGTGGGCGGCTTCAACTCCATGCATGCCCTCTCGACCCGCAACGACAGCCCCGAAACGGCATCACGTCCGTTCAGCAAGTCGCGCGACGGTTTTGTGATCGGCGAAGGTTCGGTTGTGCTTGTGCTCGAAGAGCTCGAACACGCAAAAGCACGCGGCGCCAAGATCTATGCTGAAGTTGTAGGCGGCGGCATGTCGGCCGATGCCTACCATATCACAGCCACACACCCCGAAGGTCTCGGCGCAAAACTCGCCATGCAGATGGCGCTTGATGACGCAGGCATGAAACCCGAAGATATCGACTACATCAACGTTCACGGCACTTCGACTCCGGTCGGTGACGTTTCGGAGGTGAAAGCCATCGTAGAGCTCTTCGGCGATGCCGCCTACAAGCTCAACATCAGCTCCACCAAGTCGATGACCGGCCACCTTCTCGGTGCCACCGGCGCTCTCGAAGCCATGTTCAGCATCAAGGCCGTGCAGGAAGATATCGTTCCGCCCACAATCAACCATGAAGAGGGCGACGAGGACGAAGAAATCGACTACAACCTCAACTTCACTTTCAACAAAGCACAGAAACGCACCGTGCGTGCAGCCCTCTCGAACGCCTTCGGCTTCGGCGGCCACAACGCTACAGTGATCGTGAAAAAATACGAGGAATAATCCCTCCTTGTGCTTTATAACTCCTAAAAGCGCATTGCCCGCATAAGGCAGTGCGCTTTTTTTGCGCTTCATTACGGATTATTCCCTGTTTTATTTATTTTATTGTAAGAGTCAAAAAGCAAAAAAACATTAGATTTACATAAAATTATATATCTTTGTGACTGATTTGTGAATTTTATATCATACACTCACTTCAATAGCGCAGAAATGAAAAAGCTCCTGATGCCCCTGTTGCTGGGGCTATGGACGCTGGCGGCTACGGGTCAGATCGTGACCACACAGCCCGCCATTGTCCAGACTGATTCGAAAAACATCGTGATCACGTATCATGCCGACGAAGGCAACAAAGGGTTGGCCGGACTCACCGCATCGACAAAAGTCTATGCCCACACGGGCGTCATAACGTCGGAAAGCAGCGGGCCGGGCGACTGGAAACATGTCCCGACATGGCTCGACAATTCGGCAAAATATGAGATGACCTATGCCGGGCCCGACACATGGACGCTCACGATCCCCGACATAACGACATATTACGGCCTGACGGAAGGCGAAACGGTTGAGAAACTGATGTTCGTGTTCCGAAACGCCACAGGCTCAATGGAGGGCAAGACGGCACAGGGCGGCGATATTGCAGTCGACGTGTATCCCGCCGGATTTCAGGTGGTGCTGACAAGTTCGCTCGAAAGCGCTGTTATCAACAGCTCCAATCCTGTGACGTTAACGGTCAACACCACATCGTCGGCCAATATCCGCCTCTATCTCGACGGGGCGACCACAACGACCATCGCATCTGGCAACGCCACGCAGACCATCACTGGAAGCCGCGCATTCACGGCCGTAGGATCGTATAACATAGTTGCCGAAGCGACACCGGTGGCCGGCGGCGCTTCGAAGCAGGCCAAGCTTACGCTGGTAAAGCTCGGCGAATCGGTGCGTCAGGACTATCCCGGAGGAACGCCGAAGATGGGAGCGGTGACTAACGCCGACGGCACCGTGACATTCTGTATCGCCGCGCCGGGCAAAAGCTCGATGGTGCTTGTGCCGTCGTGGCGCGACTATCAGGTGACGGCCGATCTGCAGATGAAATATCAGGACTACAACGGCTATCGCTATTTCTGGACAACGGTGAGCGGCCTTGAGAAAGATACCGATTACATATATTATTATCTTGCCGACGGCGTGCGCAGCGTGGGCGATCCCTACGCGCGGCTCGTGCTTGACCCGTGGAGCGACAAATACATACCCGAAGGCGTGTTCCCCGACATGCCGCAATACCCCGTGGGCAGCGTGCCCGAAGGATTGCCTCTGGCGGTGTACAACAGCGGCGCCGACAGCTACCAGTGGCAGACCACCGACTTCAAGGGCGCGGACAAAAGCCGACTGATGATCTACGAGCTTCTGATACGCGACTTCACCGGCACTGAAGGCGAGGCCAACGGCAGCGGCACCGTCAACGGCGTGATCTCGAAGCTCGACTACCTGCAGAGCCTCGGCATCAACGCCATCGAACTGCTGCCGATCATGGAATTCAACGGCAACAACTCGTGGGGCTACAACACCAACTTCTATTTCGCCCCCGACAAAGCCTATGGCACGCCCGACGACTACCGCCGGCTGATCGACGAATGTCATTCGCGCGGCATCGCTGTGATACTCGACATAGTGTTCAACCAGAGCGACGGGCTGCATCCCTGGTATCAGCTTTACGACATCGCCGAGAATCCGTTCTACAATGGTGTGGCTCCGCATGCCTACAGCGTGCTCAACGACTGGAAACAGGAAAATCCGCTCGTTGAGAAGCAATGGACCGACGCCCTCACCTACTGGCTGACGGCCTACAACGTCGACGGCTTCCGCTTCGACCTGGTGAAAGGCCTCGGCGACAGCAACAGCTACGGCGCCACCTACAATGCATCGACCAACACATGGAGCGGTGTGACCGACACCCAAACCAATGAATACAACCAAAGCCGCATCGACCGCATGAAACGCCTCCACGCCGCCATGAAGGCCGTGAATCCCGATGCCTACTTCATCAACGAGGATCTTGCCGGCGCCGAGGAAGAGAACGCCATGGCTGCCGACGGTCAGATGAACTGGGCCAACCTCAACAATCCGGCCACGCTATATGAGATCGGCACGCAGGGCGGCGCTAATCTAAGCCGGTTCTATGCGCCCGACGACTCACGCCTGTGGGGCTCGACAGTAAGCTACATGGAAAGCCACGACGAAGAGCGCATTGCCTACGCCATGCAGCAGTCGACCGTATCATCGGCCACGACAATCAAAAAAACCGAAGGCCTGTGGCAACTGCGTCTCGGCTCGATAGCCGCCCAGATGATAATGGCCCCTGGCCCGCACATGATATGGCAATTCCAAGAATTTGCCGCCGACCAGACAACGAAAAACTCGTCGGGCAACGACACATCGCCCAAAAAGGTGGTGTGGAGCTATCTCGACAACGCCTACAACGCCGGGCTGAAGGACACCTACGCACAGCTCATGAAGGTGCGCAACGACAATCCGGAGATGTTCACCGACAGCCTGCTCACAGTCGACAACTGCAACTTCGAGCTCAGCAACGGACTGAAATCCATCGTCATCACCAACGGTGATAAGCAGCTCGTCCTTGCCGTCAACTCCAACGCCAACAACTATTCTCGTACGCTGGATCTGTCGGCAATAGCCACGCACGACGTTTCGGAATACAAGCTCCTGGCATCGAGCTACGGCACGACGCCGACGATGACCGATGCAAAGAAAGTTGCACTCCGCGGCTGCACCTTCGCCTTGTTCGGCACCGACAATCTGTCCGGAAT
>URWH01000131.1 GCA_900551515.1 uncultured Porphyromonadaceae bacterium | reverse complement strand
TCGCCAAGGCGGTAGCGCACGCCGCGCCGGCGGCCGATGAGGCAATAGTTTTTCTCGTCGAAATCGTAGTAGTCGTCGGCGAGGTCGCGCACGGGCACGAGGCCTTCGCACATGTTTTCGGCCAGCTCGACGTAGAGGCCCCACTCGGTAACGCCCGAGATGACGCCGTCGTAAACTTCGCCGAGATGGTCGCCCATGAATTCCACCTGTTTGTATTTGATCGAAGCTCGCTCGGCGTTGGCGGCCAGCTGCTCCATGTCGGACGAATGCTTGCAGAGATCTTCCAGCTTCTGCTGGTTGACCGAGCGTCCGCCGGCAAGATAACGTTCGAGCAGGCGGTGAACCATCATGTCGGGATAGCGGCGTATGGGGGATGTGAAGTGGGTGTAATAGTCAAACGCCAGACCGTAGTGACCGACGTTGGTGGTGGTGTAGACGGCTTTTGCCATCGAGCGGATGGCAAGCGTAGAGAGGAAATTCTCCTCGCCGTTGCCCTTGACGTCGGCGAGCATGCGGTTGATCGAGCGGTTTACTTCGCGCGACGTGCCCGTCTCCTTCACTTTGAAGCCGAACGTGCGGGCTATCTTCGAGAGGTCGGCGAGCTTGCCGGGGTCGGGCATGTCGTGCACGCGGTAGACGAAAGCTTTGGGCTTCTTGTGGCCAGCCGGCTTGCCGATGGCTGTAGCCACAGTCTTGTTGGCCAGGAGCATGAACTCCTCAATGAGCTTGTTGGCGTCCTTCGACTCCTTGAAGTAGACGCTGACGGGGTGACCCGTCTCGTCGGTGTCGAAGCGCACCTCGGCGCGGTCGAATTCCACCGAGCCGTTGTCGTAGCGGTTGCGGCGCAGTATTTTGGCCAGGCGGTCGAGTGTGAGGATCTCGTCGGCATAGTCGCCGGCTCCGGTCTCGATGACCTGCTGAGCCTCCTCGTAGGTGAATCGGCGTACCGAGCGGGTGACCGTGCGGACGATGCGCGAGTTGAGAACCTCGGCCTGATCGTTCATCTCGAAGATGCATGAGAATGTCAGCTTGTCCTCGTCGGGGCGCAGCGAGCAGATGCCGTTGGACAGGTGCTCCGGGAGCATCGGCACGACACGGTCGACGAGGTAGACCGAGGTGGCGCGTTTCTGAGCCTCCTTGTCGAGGAGCGAGTCGGGGTGGACGTAGTATGTGACGTCGGCGATGTGCACGCCGATCTCATAGTTGCCGTTGTCGAGGCGGCGCATCGAGAGCGCGTCGTCGAAGTCCTTGGCATCCTTGGGGTCGATGGTGAAAGTGACCACACCGCGAAGGTCTTCGCGCTGAGCCACGACCTCGTCGGTGATACCTGCGTCGATGCGTTCGGCGGCAGCGTTGACATTTTCGGGATAGCGGTAGGGGAGGCCGAACTCGGCGAGGATGGCATGCATCTCAGTGGTGTTCTCGCCTGTCTGGCCGAGGATGTCGATGACCTCGCCGATGGGGTTCTTGGCGTCGTCGGGCCATGAGGTGATGCGCACGATGGCTTTCTGGCCTGTCGTGCCGCCTTTGAGCTTGGCGCGGGGTATGATGATGTCGGTGGCGAGGAATTTAGAGTCGGTCTGCAGGTAGGCATACTGGCGGGCCACCTGAAGGGTGCCGATGAAAGTCTGTTCTTTCTCCTCGATGATTTCGATCACTTCGGCTTCGGGTTCGACGCCGCGGCGGCGTGCTGCGACGATGATGCGCACCTTGTCGCCGTTGAGGGCGTGCATCGAGTTGCGTTCGGCCACGAAGATAGTCTCGCCGTCGTCGTCGGTGACTACGCTGTTTTTGCCGTTGCTGCGGCGGACGAAAGTGCCGGTGGTGACGTTGCTGCGCTGCGGAGCCTTATATTTTCCGGGCGACACTTCGATGAGGTCGCCGTCGAAAGCCATTTCCGCGAGGATCAGAGCGATTGCTCTGTGGGCAGCGGCGGTGTCGGCGCCGATGGCGTAGGCCACCTGTTTATAGTTGAATGTGGCGTTTTTTTGCTGACTTACATAGTTGAGCACCAGGGCGTGGAGATCTTTAGTCTGTTTCTTGCCGTTTGTTGTGCCTGATTTCTTAGCCATATTGATTATGAGTTGATGCGTTGTTGAAAAAAGTGTCGGAGGCCGACGGGGGGGTATGTAATCTAAACGTCCGCGGCGGGATTTATGTTAAGCGCAGACGCGCAGCTTCATGAAAATTTCACGATGCCGGGGCGTCTGCGCTGTGTGGTATGCGACGGTGTGATCCGCTGCTTCTGCGGTGATTTGACTATGCGTGTCGTGTCGGTGGCGGAGAGCAGGGATTACGCGTCGATGTTTGCGTAGTTGGCGTTTTCCTCGATGAAGTCGCGGCGGGGAGCCACATCCTCACCCATGAGCATCGAGAAAATGCGGTCGGCTTCGGCGGCATCGCTGATGTTGACCTGTTTGAGCATTCGGTGTTCGGGCGCCATGGTGGTGTCGCGGAGTTCCTGGGCGCTCATCTCGCCGAGACCTTTGTAGCGCTGCACTTTCGTCTTGTCGCCATATTTGAGGATGAACTGCTGCACCTGCTGATCGGTCCAGCAATATTCTTCGACCTTGCCGCGGACGCATTTATAGAGCGGCGGGGTGGCGAGGTAGAGATAGCCGTTTTCGATGACGGGTCGCATGCGGCGGAAGAAGAACGTCATGAGGAGTGTGGCGATGTGAGCACCGTCGACATCGGCATCGGTCATGATGATGATCTTATGGTAGGCGATCTTGGAGATGTCGACCTGCTTGGGGTCGTCGTCGGTGCCTATGGTCACGCGCATGGCGCGGAACATGGCGGTGATTTCGGCGTTGTCGAAGATTTTGTGGTCCATGGCTTTCTCGACGTTGAGGATCTTGCCACGGAGCGGCAGGATGGCCTGGAACTGGCGGTCGCGGCCTTGTTTTGCGGTGCCGCCTGCGGAGTCACCTTCGACGAGGAAGAGCTCGCAGTCCTCGGCCGTGCGGCTTGAGCAGTCGGCGAGCTTGCCGGGAAGTCCGCCGCCGGAGAGGGGCGATTTGCGGAGCACGTTTTTGCGTGCGTTGTAGGCGGCGTGACGGGCCTGGGCGGCGAGGATCACCTTGCCTACGATAGCCTTGGCCTGTATGGGGTGCTCTTCGAGGTAGTTGCGGAGGGTGTCGCTGACGGCAGCCGAAACGGCGCCGGCCACTTCGCTGTTGCCGAGCTTCGTCTTGGTCTGGCCTTCAAACTGGGGCTCCATCACCTTCACCGAGATGACGGCGGTGAGGCCTTCGCGGAAGTCGTCGCCGGCGACGTCGATTTTCAGTTTTTCGAGCATCTTCTCATCCTCGGCATATTTTTTGAGGGTGGAGGTGAGGCCTCGGCGGAAGCCGGTGAGGTGTGTGCCGCCTTCGATGGTGTTGATGTTGTTGACGAACGAATAGACGTTTTCGTTGTAGGTGGTGTTGTAGGTGAGGGCAACTTCCACGGGGATGCCCTGACGCTCGGTGTTGAGGTGGATTACGTCGTTGATGAGTGATTCCTTGTTGGAGTCGATGTATTCGACAAACTCGCGCAGGCCGTTCTGGGAATAGAACGTCTCGCTGCGGGGCTCGCCGTTTTCGTTGACCTCGCGCATATCTTTGAGCGTCAGTGTGATGCCGGCGTTGAGGAAAGCGAGATCGCGGAGGCGGTTGGCCAGCGTGTTGTAGTCGTAGACTGTTACGGTGAAGATGCTGTCGTCGGGTTTGAAGGTGATCATGGTGCCGGTGTGGTCGCTGTCGCCTACCACGCGGAGGTCGGTGGTGGGCTTGCCGCAGCTGTATTCCTGCACGTAGGCTTTGCCGTTGCGGTGCACTTCGGCGCGGAGGTAGGTGGAGAGGGCGTTGACGCACGAAACGCCGACGCCGTGCAGTCCGCCGGACACCTTGTAGGTGCCTTTGTCGAATTTGCCGCCGGCGTGGAGTACGGTGAGCACGACTTCAAGGGCGCTTTTGTGCTCCTTCTCGTGCATGTCGACCGGGATGCCGCGGCCGTTGTCGACTACGGTAATAGAGTTGTCGGCGTTGATGGTTACGTCGATATGGGTTGCGTAGCCTGCGAGGGCTTCGTCGATGGAGTTGTCGACGACCTCGTAGACGAGGTGATGCAAACCTTTTGCGGAAATATCTCCGATATACATGGCCGGGCGTTTGCGCACGGCTTCCAGACCTTCCAGCACCTGAATGTTACTGGCGCTGTATTCTTCTTCTGTTTCTGCCATTTCTTTAGTAAAATAATCGGTTGATGAACGGCTGCAAAAGCGGCTTAAAAAGCGGATTTCGGGCAGCTGTCAAAAATCAAACAAAGATACTGTTTTTTTTGCGGTTGTGCAAGGGTTGGAGGGCGGTTTTTGCGGATTTTTTCAACTTGGGAATTATTTTAGGGCGGTTATTTTTTTTGCGTTCGGGCGAGGCGGCGAGGGCGGGTGGTCGCGGCTGATGGGATCGGGGTGGAGATGGCGGGAGTGGGTGGAACGCGATTAAGAAGTCTTAACAATTCGGTGTGAAAAGTGTAAAATAAAGCAAAAATTAAGCGGAAACTCTTGCTTGTTTCCGGAAAGGTGCTTAACTTTGCAGCGCTTTTAACCAATCGGGGTGTAGCTCAGCCAGGTTAGAGTACGCGTCTGGGGGGCGTGTGGTCGCTGGTTCGAATCCAGTCACCCCGACAAGCTGAGCATGAAGGAGTTTAGTGAAAACTAACTCCTTCTTTTTATTATACTACCCAACATTGATCTTACCTTACCGAAACCAATATTCGGGGTCCAGCGGAAATTTCGCATCATCAGATAAATAAAAGGGGCAGTTCTTATGTGCCTCTCTCGTATTCGTTATACAGAAATAACATTAATGAAAATATAACAAATAAAGCTGTTAAAGAACTCATCAACCAAAAACCTTTTTCATACCTTTGCTCTACAAATTTCATGAAGATGTCCGAACGCAAAATAATACATATCGATATGGATGCATTCTACGCATCGGTAGAACAGCGTGACAACCCCGAATTATGTGGAAAACCGCTTGCTGTGGGACACGCTGAAGAACGAGGTGTGGTAGCTGCTGCCAGTTACGAAGCCCGTCGTTACGGAGTACATTCCGCCATGTCATCACAAAAAGCCAAAAGACTTTGCCCAGAACTGATTTTTGTTCCAGGGCGAATGAATGTATATAAAGCTGTATCCCGGCAGATACACGATATCTTTCATACCTATACAGATATCATAGAGCCTCTGTCACTAGACGAAGCCTTTCTGGATGTAACTGAAAATAAAGCAGGCTTTTCACTTGCTATAGATATAGCCAAAGATATAAAAAAGCGTATCCGCAAAGAATTGGGATTGATAGCTTCAGCCGGGGTCTCTTATAACAAATTTCTAGCCAAAATAGCATCGGATTACCGCAAACCCGACGGATTATGTACAATACATCCCGACCAAGCATTGGATTTCATCGCCCATCTTCCCATCGAATCTTTTTGGGGAGTAGGTCCGGTCACAGCCCAAAAAATGCACGCATTAGGTATTCATAATGGTACCCAATTACAAGCCTGCACTTTAGAAATGCTTACCCGACAGTTTGGCAAAGCAGGTAATCTATATTACGATTTTGCACGAGGCATAGACCTCCGTCCTGTAGAACCCATAAGAATCCGTAAGTCCGTAGGATGCGAACATACATTGGAAAAAGACATTTCTCTTCATTCTTCCGCCATCATTGAACTATATCATGTAGTCACCGAATTGCTAGAAAGACTGAAACGCACTAATTTCAGTGGTAATACACTTACTTTAAAAATAAAATT
>URWH01000130.1 GCA_900551515.1 uncultured Porphyromonadaceae bacterium | reverse complement strand
TAGTTTCAAAGAACTATTATGATTTTTTAGTGGACACTAATGTTTCAGGACTATACATTTCTTTGCTAAAATCCAGTATGCGTAACATAATACACTGAATTTCAGATGTAATTCCATTCTTCAACGAGGAAAATTACTGTCTTATAATTTGACGAAGTGGCATTTGGCGCAGAAATCAGGAGCTATTCCGCGGATTGCCGAGCCGCGGAAAGCCTTGGCCCTGGCGCTGTTGAGCACCTCCATCAGGGGCTTTTCGGATGCGTTGCCAAACGAATATTCTTTGGAGAAAGGCTTGGCACAGCAGGGTGGCACCTCGCCATCGAAGTTAATCTGGAAATCGCCCCAGATCAACGGGCATTTACTGATGCCCGGATTACCGGGGAAATCAAGTCCGGTAACCTCGATCTCCTTACGTTTGGCCGCAGTGGCTTTGGCCCTGTCAAGCTCCTGACGGAACCCGGCAGTGGTAAAGAAATCATAATATTCTACCGGTAACGCTGTTACGGAAGCGAGATTGATATAATTGAAATTCACAAATTTAACGCCCAGTTGGCCGGCATAGTCAATCACGTCGGCCATCTGCCGGAAATTGCGCTTGTTTATCACCATGTTGAACATGATATCAACCCCATGCTCCCGGGCAAGAGGCACTGCCGCATGCAGGTTCTTATCGAGCAGAGCGAAGCTGCCGTTTTTGCGAATCTCCTCATAACCTTCACCGACACCGTCAGTCGAAATCTGGAGAGTGTCGATGTAGGGAAGCACCGGCGTCAGCCGTTCGATGAAATCCGGCATATTGGCGTTCGATGAAATGAAAATAGCCAGACTCTTCTTGCGTTTCTTGGCGTAGGCGGCCACCTCTACAAGGTTGCGGGCAAACAACGTCTCACCCAATCCGGTCAGGCCCATCGACTGAAGGTAAACCACCGACTCGTCAATCAGCTTTTTAGCCAGCTCCGTCGACATATTTCCGACGTCCATCTGCTTGCCGAAGTCATGCTCGCGCGGACACATCACACAGTGGAGATTGCACTTGTTGGTCAACTCCAGCGATATAGTCACGGGATGGGGAATATCCCGTGAGGCATCCTTACGATAATTTCCGGCAATATTTTTCACCAGATTCAAAGCGAAGGGCACCAGATCTTTACTGAGATCTGTGCGTTGGATTATCTTTTTGATTGCTCTGAGCTTACGGCTTGACATAACTGGAATATTTAACGATGAACACGGCCTCCCGCACGCAATGCAGTTCCACAAAACTAATCAATTTTCCCCAATCCCGCAACCCGCCCTGTCCAATCCCCGGGCGCGGCGGTTTTGCGAAATTTGTGTAATTTTGCAGGCTGAAAAAAACGAATCGTTATGGCAATGATCACCAAATCTAAGGCAAAAGGTCATCTGGCGATGCTGGCTGCCAATGTAATGTGGGGACTGATGTCGCCTGTGGCAAAGATAGTCTTTGCAACAGGCGTTGTCGCACCGATGGTTATGGTTGATTTCAGAGTGGCCGGAGCGGCTCTGCTTTTCTGGATTACATCGCTGTTCCTTCCGAAAGAGCATGTGCCCGGGCGGGATATCCTCCGGCTTTTTGGGGCTGGAATGCTGGGCATCCTTCTCAATCAGGGATGCTTCATTCTGGGAGTAAGTCTTACATCGCCCGGCGAGGCCTCACTGGTCACGACCACTATGCCCATGTGGGTCATGCTGCTTGCATGGCTGATCCTGCGCGAACCGATCACGCTCAAAAAGGCGGGCGGCATTGCGGCCGGGGCGGCCGGAGCCATCATCCTTATCGCCGGCAGCGGCGTCAGGGCCTACGGCACGAATCCGGCGTTGGGCGACGTGATAGTGCTTTGCGCACAGCTTAGCTACGCGCTCTATCTCACCCTATATCGCAATTTCATCCGTAAATACACTCTGGTGACGCTCATGAAATGGATGTTTCTCTCAGCATCTGTGGTAGGGCTTCCCGCCGGCATAAAATGGCTCGTCGCCACCGACTGGCTCGCCATATCGGCAATCGAATGGAGCGGGATAGCTTATGTCGTGATATGCGCCACATTCTTAGCCTATGTCTGCATAATGATCGGCCAGAAAAATCTGCGCCCGACATTGGTGGGCATGTACAACTACGTGCAGCCCATCGTGGCCACCTTGACCGGTATATGCCTGGGACTTGACCGGTTCACGCCTCTGAAAGCCCTGGCTATTGTGCTGATATTCTCAGGTGTCTGGCTCGTGACAATCAGCAAAGCCAAAGACCCCCGCCGCGGCTGATTTCCCCTCCCCCGGCCCGAAGACGCACCGTGCGATTGCCCTTATAGTCGAGATAAACTGTTGACCGATTCGGCAGACAATAGGTCCTCCGGCTTTATCTGCCGTTTTTGGCCATAGCCACCGCCTCAATATGCTTGCACGTGCCTAATCGGTTAGTACGAAAGTCGGGGCATGAACAATAATTTCATGAACTCGCACCTCCACGATAAACCACCGAATAGCTTTTCCCGTTTTTGGGATTGAAAACCGTGAAATAGCCTTCATCCACATTCTTTGCATGGTCAATGTGGAGGTTTTCTTTTTTCGCCACCTGAATGCGCAATGCTTTTTGCCATTCTTCGAGCGATAGATTTTCCGGTTTGTGATTCGGATTGTATTTTGATTTGTTCTTGTCGGGCGTTTTTGTTTTCCCGCCGGGGTAGTTCTTTGCCATATTCTTACCGGATTTTTATCTTATTTGAAGCCTTAAGAAACCGTTTAAAATACATATCACTTTATTTAACAAGGTTTTGTCAGCGCCTTTTTCATTCTTCAGTCACATAGCTGCGGCTACACTCCCTCAAATCCGTCTGACAATCCTCTCAAATCTGCATCATTTAAAACAGTCGTTTCTTAGCAGCATCGCTTAAAGCGTATAATTCTTAGGGCAAAGTTGCAATTATTTTCTGATTTTCTGATTATACCAAGATGTCCGACAAATAGTCTGCTGGAATAGTCGGCACGGAATTGCCGGTGGCAGGAGCAGGGGGGAATCCACATTTATTGACACGATTTCGGACAATTTTTTTTGTGTCTGTCAAGTGTTTTCCCGAACTTTACGATGAATACGTGCATGTGCGCGATGATGCGACAGAACGTCATGAGATAGTGACTATGTTTGTGAATAGGATTACAACACGGATTTACGAGGCGCCGTGCGGGACGCTGATGCTTGGGGCGTTCGGCGACAGGCTGTGCCTCTGCGACTGGCAGGTGGAGATGCACCGCGACCTTGTGGCCAACCGCCTGCGCCACGCTCTCGATGCCGATTTCGCCGAGGGGACGTCGGCGGTGACCGACCGCGCCATGGCTCAGCTCGACGAATATTTCGCCGGACGCAGGCAGGCGTTTGACGTGCCGCTGTTATTTGTCGGCACTGATTTCCAGAAGAAGGTGTGGAATGCGCTGATTGACATACCGTTCGGACAGACTATATCCTACGGCGAGATGGCGCGCCGTATCGGCATGCCGAAAGCGGTGCGGGCGGTGGCTAATGCCAACGGTGCCAACTCGATATCCATATTTGCGCCATGCCACCGCGTGATCGGCAGCGACCACACGCTCACCGGCTACGGCGGCGGTATCGCGGCGAAGGAATATCTGTTGCGCCTGGAGAACGCCTTGTGAGCCGCCCTGCGGTTGCCCGGCGAAATATGTCGACGCGCTGAGAAGCTACATCAACCTCTGAATGCAGCAAAGCACTGGTTCCAACGCTGGGGTCGGTGCTTTTTGTAGTATTTGATCTCCCGACAGGCCGGGCAGACTGTTCATACATCGGGGAGGGCTCGGCGGCTGTAGAAGAAGCGGGTGAAGAGTATAAACATCAGGGCGCCGACGGCCTGAATGGCGGCCACGGTCCAGAAGGCTGCCGCAAAGCTGACATATTCGGCCACGACGCCGCCCATGAGGATGCCGAGGCCCATGCCCAGATCCCACGATATCAGTATCGACGAATTGGCGGTTCCGCGCTGGTCGTGCCGCGCCACTTTGATGAACATGTTCAGAAAAGCGGGATACATGCGGCCGTTGCCGAGCCCTATCAGCAATGCTGAGGCATAGTAGGTGTACTCGTTGATTGTCAGCGCAAACAGCAGATAGCCGGCCAGCGACAGCAGAACGCCCTGCGTGCAGTTCATGGTCATCTTGCCCTGACGCAGCGCCTTGTGGCCGGTGAGGCGCGACAGCACGAGGCCCGCCGAGAGTATGGCAAAGAAGATGCCGGTGCCGTCGGTGATGTTGAGCTGCTGCTTGCCGTAGAGCGCCACATAGTTTTGCATCACACCCCAGCACAGCCCGAAAAGGCTGATGTTCAATGCCATGAGCCACGCCCGCGTCAGGAAAAAGTGGTCGAGATCCATGTGCGGCTTCGACTTGCGCATCATCTTCTGAGGTATCTTCACCGTCGACGAGCAGACGAATCCGACCAACGCGATGCCCAGCGCTATCCAAAACAGTATCTGAAAGCTGCCGGTGTATTTATAGAGATAGATGCCCGCCGAGGGCGCTATGGCCATAGCCAGATTGTTGCTCAGGCCGTAGTAGCCTATACCTTCGGCACGGCGCGACGAGGGGAGCACGTCGATAGCCACCGTGGAGTTGGCCACCGTGGCGGCGCCGAACGGGATGCCGTGCATGGTGCGCACTATGGCAAACATCAGCAGCGTCGACGCGCCCGGATAGCCCGCAAAACAGATGAAGAAAGTGAAGAAACAGAGCGTGAGCACCATCTTGCGGTTGAAACTGTCAACGATAAAACCGCTGAAAGGGCGCACGAGGAATGTTGCCACGACATATCCCGACAGCACGATGCCTATGGTGTCCTTGTCGGCGGCAAATTCAGCATCGAGATAAAGCGGGAGCAGCGGGGTGAGAAGGTAGAACGCAAAAAACAGCATGAAATTGCAGATCATCACCTTCCAGTATTGCCGGTTCCACAACTTTTCAAGCTTGATATCACCCATAATTCAAAACATCATAAATCGCCTGCAAATTTACAGTTTTTTCCGCATACCCCCGCGCTCCCCAATAATATCGCTGCCGACCGGCCATGAAGCGCCCCTAAAGGATAAAAAACGTAGCATGCAACACTTTTTTATCCTGAAATTTACCAACTTCCACCCCGTCAGGCATTTAATTTGGGGCTGCGGGCGGAGCTTCAGCATCGCTCTACCGCCGCATCAAAAAGTTTGTCCCGGCGCATCATGTCGGCATTATTGGGGACGGAGCGGGAACTCTGCCCGGAATCGGCGAGGAGCTGATCGAAGAGCGGGCGGATGAGCCGGAGGGCGGTGTTATAGGCCATGCGGGATGCTGCGGCGATCTGGCCGGGCGAGAGGGTTGAGAAGGCGTTTCTGGCCTTAGAGATGGCTTCGCGAATCATTTGACCGATCTGCGGGAGGATCGTATCACTGAACCATTGGAGGCGGTTTCGTGCGCCGTTGCTCAGGCGTTCGGGCTCGGCGTCGGGCTCGGGCTGTAGGCGACGTTTGCGGCGCGAGATGGCTGCGCGGGCGCGGCGAACGGCGCTACGGTGGATGTCGAGGATCAGTGCCGGGGCATCGTCGCCGACGGTCGAGTCAGCGATCTCCTCGTCGGTAGCTTCGGCGAGCGTGTCGCTGAAGCCGATGATCTGCTGCTGCTCTTCGGGAGCGAGGGTCAGGAGCTGCTTTACCTGCTCGAGTGTGAAGGTGGTTTTCATAGTTTGGGAAAGATTTTGGTGCAAATATAGGGCGCGGGCGGGAGTGGAGAGTGCGAATCTGTGGCGTTGG
>URWH01000129.1 GCA_900551515.1 uncultured Porphyromonadaceae bacterium | reverse complement strand
CAAAGTTCGCCAGTAAAAAAACTTTGGCATAGGCGGCCTTTTTCGGACGGATACAGTGTGGCGGATGCGTTTCGGTTATTAGGGTCTGGCGGATGTGAGGGTCAGCTTTGCTGATTTCAGGCCGGGGGCGGTGGCTGTGAATTCGATGTTTCCGGCTTTCTCGCCTGCCTTTACTATTGCGGTGAGCTGGCCATGGAAGGTGGTCATCTCGGGAGCCTGGAATGATTCGAGGGATGAGGGATCGCCGTTGGCCACTGCATGGAATGAACCGGCGCCTTTCACTTTGAAGCGTATTTTCTTGGATGCATCGGGGCAAAGGGTGCCGTCCTTGTCGACCACTCTCACGGTAATGAACGAAAGGTCGCGGCCATCAGCCGAGAGCTGCGAGCGGTCGGCCGACAGTTCGATATGGTGGGGTGCGCCTGCCGTGCGGATCTCTTTGGTAGCTGCAGGGTTACCTGCTTCATCATAGGCTACGACCTTTACTGTGCCGGGCTCGTATTTGGTGTCCATCCACATAAGACGATAGCGTTTCTGACGTTCGAAGCTTTTCTGAGCGGCTTCGGTGTAGCTGCTGTCGATGCCAACCGAAAGATCTTTTTTGCGACGGCCCTGGCTTACGCCATTGATAAACAGTTCGGCTTCAGGGTAATTCGTGTAGACAAACACCGGAGTGGTTTCGCCTTCGCGGCCGGGCCATGTCCAGTGCGGCAAAATGTGCAGCGTCTCTTCTTCCGGACGCCAGTGACTGCGGTAGAGATAATAGCGGTCTTTGGGAATTCCGGCGAGATCGATGATGCCGAACAGCGAGCTGTGGCTGGGCCAATTGGTATAATAAGGTGTCGGTTCGCCAAGATAATCAAATCCTGTCCAGACAAATTCGCCGATGCAGTAAGGCAGGTCGTCGTGCTGTATGAAGTCGTCTTCGGGAAGGTTTGACCATCCGCAATGCTCCACATCGTAGCTGGAACTCTGGTGGTCGTCGTAGACGGCCATCGCTTTGCGCTCCACCGGGAACTTGTAGACGCCGCGCGATGAGACGGTCGAAGCCGTTTCGCTTCCGAGCACTATCTGCTGCGGCAATTTGCGATAGGCCTCCTGATATTTGAAGGGACGATAGTTGAAACCTGCAACATCCATAATGGCGGCGAAATTGTTGTTGAGCACAGCGTCGGGACCGTCCATGCCCTGGGTTACGGGACGGGTGGGATCTTCGCGGTGAGCTATGTTCTGGAGATAATAAGCGGTTTTGCAATCGCCTTCATGCCATTGTTCAGACACCTCGTTGCCGATGCACCACATAACGATCGAAGGGTTGTTGCGGTAGTGGCGAATGAGGTTGGTGAGATCTTTGTCGGCCCATTCGTCGAACAGCAGGTTGTAGCCGTTTTTGCATTTTGGTTTGCGCCATTCGTCGAAGCTCTCGGCCATCAGCATCATGCCCATTTCATCGCAGGCTTTGACTAGCTCGGGCGCCGGCATGTTGTGCGACGTGCGGATGGCATTGCAGCCCATATCTTTCAGTATGCGTATCTGACGGCGGATAGCGGCATCGTTGACTGCCATGCCGAGCGGTCCGAGGTCGGCATGGTTGCAGACGCCTTTGAAATTGGTGCGTTTGCCGTTGAGATAGAAACCGTCGTTGGGGCGCACTTCGATTGTGCGGATGCCAAATGTGGTGGTGTACTCATCTTTGACAGTGCTGCCGTCGGAGAGGGTCGAAACTGCGGTGTAAAGGACAGGCGTTTCGGGACTCCAGAGCTGAGGATTGTCGATTGAAATCTTCTGTTCCACCTCGTTTCCTTCGTTGGCCAGCAGGCGGAGATCAGAGACCGGTGTGGTGACCTGAGCGACTTCTTTTCCTTCCGGATCAAGAATAACCGTATGTAATGAAAGATCTTTGGAGTTGAAGCCGGCCGGCAGATCTATTTTTGTTTTGACGTCGGCCTGCGCCCAGTCGTTATGTACAATCGGGGTTGTGATATATGTACCCCACACCGGAATATGCACATCGTCGGTCACGATGAGGTGAACGTTTCGGTAGAGTCCGGCACCCGGATACCAGCGGGAAGATTCCGGCAGGTTTTCAAGCCGGACGGCTATGGTGTTATTCTTGCCCTTCTTGAGCAGGTCGGTGACGTCGAAATAGAATGAATTATAGCCATAAGGCCAATAACCTGCCTCCTTGCCGTTCACATAAACGCGGGCATGGCTCATGGCTCCGTCGAACAGGAGTGTGGCACGGCGGCCGTCGGTCAGTTCGGGTACCTCGATTTCGGTGCGGTACCAACCGGTGCCTACGAAGGGAAGTCCGCCGGTGCGTCCTGCATGCTCCATGGCTTCTTTCTGTCCGTCCTGAGCGATAGCAACGTTCTGTTTGTCATTGTCCCAGCTGAACGGCCCGTAAATGGCCCAGTCGTGAGGGACTGTGACAGACTGCCATTTGGAGTCGTCGTAGTCTTTCGATGAGAAGTCGGCCGCGTCGTCGCGCGTGAACTTCCATCCTTTTTCCAATGTGCGTTCGCTGCGTGTGCCGGCAAAAAGCGATGCGCACATAAGCGAGGCGATTGTCATGGTAAAGATTCGTTTCATAAAATATTGCGGTTGATTCTGTTTACTTTGCGAATTTAAGCATATTAATCCGATTATTTCCTAAATATTCCCTAAAAATATGTTGTGATGCGTCCTTTCCCCGTGATGCGAATGTGATACAAATCAGGTTGAAGATTTTTCATGAAATTTATTCGAACCTCATATTGTCATAAGTGGAATATAATGTAAAGTTTTCCAAAACGAAATGAATATATGTTGATTATTAAATAGTTGCAATTTTGCAAGCGATGAAAAGTTTTCCAAAAAGATAATATGTCGAATAATTTAATTGAAAAAAATGTTGATCCTGAAGAAAATTATATGTAGATTTGCAACGTCAATAATCAATGTCGAATCCGGTAAACAAAGAATATGCCATGATACATACCGTAGTAAAACGTGATGGCCGCGTAGTGGGCTATAACGAAGAGAAAATCAAAGCTGCCATTCGCAAGGCAATGTTGCAGACTGAAGCAGGCGAAGATGAAGCGCTGATCCAGAAAATAGCCGACCGCATCGGAGTGACCGGCGATGAGCGTATGACCGTAGAGGACATACAGGACCGCGTCGAACTTGAGCTCATGAACAGCCCCCGCAAGGAGGTGGCAAAACGTTATATAGCCTATCGTGATCAGCGCAGCATAGCCCGCCGGGCAAAGATACGCGATATGTTTCTGGAGATCATCGAAGCCAAAAGCAACGATATCACCCGCGAAAATGCCAACATGAACACCGATTCGCCGGCGGGAATGATGATGAAATTCGCGAGCGAGACTACCAAACCGTTTGTTGACGATTATCTCCTTTCGCAGGAAGCCCGCGATGCAGTGCGCAACGGATATCTGCATATTCACGACAAGGATTATTACCCGACAAAGAGCCTCACTTGCGTGCAGCATCCGCTCGACCGCATACTCCAGTATGGATTTATTGCCGGCCATGGCGAATCGCGCCCGGCAAAACGTATCGAGACAGCAAGCATAATAAGCTGTATCTCTCTGGAAACGGCGCAGAATGAGATGCACGGCGGTCAGGCCATCCCGGCATTCGACTTCTATCTTGCTCCATTTGTCAGATCGTCATATATCGAAGAACTGCAGAAACTCGAGCAAGTGTCGGGAGAGGATCTGTCGTCATATTACAACGCTGAAATTGACGACTTCGTGAAACGGCCGCTCGACGGACTCACAGGAACCAAGCGTCTCCTCCAGCACGCCATGAATCAGACTGTTGACCGCGTGCATCAATCTATGGAAGCATTCATCCACAACATGAACACCATTCACTCCCGCGGTGGCAACCAGGTGGTGTTCAGCTCAATCAACTATGGCACCGACACGTCGGCCGAAGGCCGTTGCGTGATCCGCGAACTGCTCAACTCCACATATGAAGGCGTCGGCAATGGAGCCACGGCGATTTTCCCGATTCAGATATGGAAAAAGAAACGCGGTGTGAGCTATCTGCCCGAGGACCGCAACTACGATCTCTATAAGCTGGCCTGCAAGGTGACCGCCCGCCGCTTCTTCCCCAACTTCGTGAATCTCGACGCGACATTCAACTACCATGAAAAATGGAAGGCCGATGATCCGCAGCGCTATAAATATGAGGTGGCCACGATGGGATGCCGCACACGAGTGTTTGAGAACCGCTTTGGTGAGAAGACGTCGATCGGACGCGGCAACCTCAGTTTCTCCACCGTCAATATCGTGCGCATAGCCATCGAATGCATGATGATCAAGGACAAGGAAGAGCGCATCGCGAAATTCTTCGAGAAACTGGATCAGGTGCTGGATATCACAGCCCGCCAGCTGTGTGACCGATTCGACTTCCAGAAGACTGCGCTTGCCAAGCAGTTCCCGCTGCTGATGTCGCGTTTGTGGAACGGCAGCGATATCCTGAAGCCGAATCAGACTATTGAGAGCGTGATCAACCAGGGCACACTTGGCATCGGATTCATCGGATTGGCCGAATGTCTGGTAGCCCTTACCGGGAAACACCACGGCGAATCGCCTGAATCGCAGGCACTCGGACTGAAAATCATCTCCCACATGCGCAGCCGCGTCAATGAATATTCCGAGAAATATCAGCACAACTTCTCGGTGCTCGCCACTCCGGCCGAAGGGCTCTCGGGCAAATTCACGCAGCGCGACCGCAAATCATTCGGAATTATCCCCGGCATAACCGATAAGATCTACTACACGAATTCCAATCACGTGCCGGTCTACTACCATTGCTCGCCGCGCCATAAGGCCGAAATCGAGGCTCCTTATCATGAACTCACCGGCGGCGGTCACATCTTCTATGTGGAGATTGACGGCGACGCCACCCACAATCCGAAGGCCATTGCCGATATCGTTGACCTGATGGATCAGTACAACATCGGTTATTGCTCAGTGAACCATAACCGCAACCGATGCATGTCGTGCGGCTATGAGGATGCAAGCGACCATCTTGAGATATGCCCTAAATGCGGAAGCAGCGACATCGACAAACTGCAGCGCATCACCGGTTATCTCGTCGGAACTACCGACCGCTGGAATAATGCCAAGCTTGCCGAGCTCAATGATCGCGTTGTTCATAAATGAAACGATAAAGTGATAAATACGAATACTGAAGATGTAACGCTTCGTGTCGTTGATATTGTAGACGGCACAACGGTAGATGGTCCGGGCTTCCGGACCTCTATCTATTTTGCAGGATGCGAACATCACTGCCCCGGATGCCAGAACCCGGCCACCTGGGATCCGATGGCGGGAAAGGGTATGACTATCGGCGAACTGCTCCAACGGATTGAAGAGAATGATTTTGATGTGACCTTTTCCGGCGGCGATCCGCTTTTTCAGGCCGAGCCGCTTGCTCTGCTTGCACGGGAGATAAGAAAACTGGGCAAAACGATCTGGTGCTATACGGGATATCTGTTTGAGACGGTGCAGCACGACAAACGGCTGTCGGCGTTGCTGCCATTCATCGATGTGATGGTCGACGGGCCGTTCGCTGAATCGCAACGCGATATCGAGCTACTGTTTCGCGGCTCATCCAATCAGCGCCTTATAAACGTTGCCGAGACTCTTGCATCCGGCCACATCGTCCTTTGGAAGTCGGATTTCTAAGACCCATCCCACAAAATTTGTTGACGTCAGGGTCGTAGCAGTGCGTCAGATTCCTCCTTGCAGGCTCAGGAGCATAGCGGGCTATGTGACTGAGCCAAAAGGAGGAAGATG
>URWH01000128.1 GCA_900551515.1 uncultured Porphyromonadaceae bacterium | reverse complement strand
TTAAATTGAATTATCGACCAAGGCCACCTCTATTGCCGATTCGCTGAATAGTTACCATAGCGGTGCGTTATTTTAATTAATTTTAAAAAACGTGGCGTCGCTTGCACACCGCCCGCATATTTGCTAACTTCGTTGGATAGAATTCAATCCGACAATCATGACCCGATTCAATTTAAGAAAAACATTTATCGCGGTAGCCGCCGTCGCCGCTTATGCGTTGTCCATCCCGGCCTACGCCAGCGATTCCGACCGACTCGTAATCCTTCACACTAACGACACACACAGCATCATCGATCCTTATTACAGGGACAACCTCGGCGGCGTGCTCCGTCGCAAAGCGCTGATCGACAGCGTCCGGTCGGTCGAGCCCAATGTGCTTCTCGTTGATGCGGGCGACGTCCTGCAGGGGTCGTTGTATTTCACTCTTTTTGAAGGCAAAGTGGAGCAGATGGTGATGAACGGTCTCGGCTACGATGTGCAGATCCTCGGCAACCATGAGTTTGACAACGGCATGGAGAAGCTCGCTAACTATCTCAAGGGACTGAATGCCGATCTGATAGCTACCAACTATGACCTGTCGCACACTGATATCGACCGTTATTTCAAGCCTTACACCATAAAGGAGGTCGACGGCAAGCGCATCGGCTTCCTCGCCATCAACATTAACCCCGAAGGGCTGATCGACTCCGCAAAGTGCACCGGCGTCGAGTATCTCGATGCGGTTAAGGCCGCCAACGCCATGGCCTGGTATCTCCGCCATGTAGAGCATTGCGATTATGTTATTGCCGTTTCCCACATCGGCTACGATGAAAAGGGCAAGATCTCCGATGCAATGCTTGCGCGCAACACCGAGGGCATCGATGTAATCATCGGCGGACACAGTCACACGCTTGTCAATCCCGATGCTGCCAACCCTCTTCCGTCGCGCTTCGTCAATCTCGCGGGCGACACTGTCCTCGTGGCACAGACCGGCCGCTACGGCGCCAATCTTGGCGAGATAACACTCGATCTCAATTCCGGCAAAGCCGATTCAAAAATCATCACCGTGACCGACCGGCTGGACAGCAATGCCGACCCGGAGTTGGCAAAACTGATCGGGCCGTATAAGCATAAGGTCGATTCGGTCTATGCTATTAAAGTAGGCACTGCCGAGACCCCTTTTGAATGTCGTCCGGAGCTGATGAACTGGATGGCCGACTTTGTTCTCGACGATTCCCGCCGGCTGACAAAGAAGAAAATCGACATGGCTATCGTTAACGTCGGCGGCATCCGTTCCCCGTTCCCTGCCGGCGACATCACAAAAGGAATGATCATGCAGGCTTTCCCCTTCGACAACTATGAGGTGGTACTTGAAATCTCCGGCGCCGATCTCGCCGCTACGCTCGACAGTCTCGCTGCTAATGGCGGCAATGGCGTGAGCCGCAATGTGCGTGCCGACATGGATGTGCCCGGCCGCCGTTGTGTCAAAGCCACTGTCAACGGCAGACCTATCGATCCGTCGCGCACCTATTATGTGGCCACGATCAATTATCTGGCTCAGGGCAACGACGGTATGGGCCCCTTGAAACGCGGTCACATCGTAGCGCAAAGCAAGAATTTCCTCTACGATGATATGATCAACGCATTCGAAAAAGGTTTCCTCAAAAAGAAAAAACAGCGCCCGGACTCTACCGTAAGAATGAAGCCCGTTGAATAACACTTAGCATCACTCACGCACTCCTTGACAATGAAAAACAACCGATTATTTACGCTTCTGTCCACTGTGGCCGTCATGGCTGCGGCCATGATCGCATGCAACAATAAGGCATCGGCCGACAAGCCCGGCCGCAACAGCTCCGGCGCCGGCATATCCGCCGCCGTCAAAGAGAAGCCCACGGTTTTCAACGACCCGAAGCTCGATGAGCAGGCCGGGAAATGGGCCGATTCTATCATGAAGAATCTCAACACGCGGCGCCGTATCGCACAGCTGTTTGTGCCCCGCCTCGACATAACCAACAATGCTGCAGGCTATCAGAAGCTCAAGCGCGTTGTCGCGCAGGAGAAAATGGGCGGCATCCTGTTGGGTAAAGGTTCGCTCGACTATTACACCGATCTCATCAACAAGGGTCAGGCGCAGGCCGACGTGCCGCTGCTCATCACTTTCGACGGTGAATGGGGGCTGGCCATGCGCATTCCCGGCACACCGAAGTTTCCGAGCAACATGGCTCTGGGTGCGGCCGATGATGAGGCTCTGATGGAATCGTTCGGCGCAGAAATGGCCCGCGAATGCCGCCTTATGGGCATTCAGGTCAATTTCGCGCCCGACCTTGATGTCAATTCCAATCCCGACAATCCCGTGATCGGCTTCCGCTCGTTTGGCGAAAACCCTGAAATGGTCGGACGCCTTGGCGTTGCTTACTGTCGTGGAATGGCCAATGCCGGCGTGATGCCTGTCGGAAAGCATTTCCCGGGTCACGGCGACACGTCGGTCGATTCGCATAAGGCTCTGCCTACGATCGATCACTCTCTCGCGGTTTTGCGCTCTGTCGATATGCTGCCGTTTGCAATGGCCATCGATGCCGGCATGCCGGCCGTGATGGTGGGCCATCTCAAGGTGCCCGCTATCGATAAAACCGGCTCTCCGGCTTCGCTCTCGAAGGTCATAACCACGTCGTGGCTTCGCGACTCTCTGGGCTTCAACGGCCTGATATTCACTGATGCGCTCGCTATGAAGGGCGCCACGGTCAAGAATGAAAACAATTGTGTCAGTGCTTTCCTTGCCGGCGCCGATGTGCTCCTCGGCTCTTCCGATCCGGTGGCCGATCTCAACGCTGTCGAAGCTGCTGTTAAATCCGGTAAGATTGATAAGAATGAAGTCGATCGCCGATGCCGCAATATTTTGAAATTCAAGTATAAACTCGGCCTGAACGTTAAGCCGAAGATCGATACTGAAAATCTGTCGGCCCGCTTGAACACCGCCCACGCCGATTCGATAATCACCCTCATGTCGCGCAAGGCTCTCACGCTTCTCAAAAACGAGAAGAAAGCGCTGCCCGTTAAGGCTGACTCGGCAAAGAATCGTGTCGTCGTTGTCAATCTCGGCATCAAAGGCGTTGATGGCTTCGGCAAACAGTGCGCCGCTCTTTCAGGCGCAAAGGCCTACGATGTCAGCACGGCTACCGTGCCTGCGTCGGTCATGAAGGCCGTCAAAGATGCCGACGTTGCCATTATAGCTGTCTACAACAATTCCAGCAAATCTGTCGCCGCATTTAAGGCGCTGAGCGCTGCGCGCAAATGCATCGGCGTGTTCTTTATCAATCCTTACAAGCTTGTCGACTTCGGCAAGCTGGATTCTATGCAGGCAACGCTGCTGGCCTACGACGATATCCCCCAGCTGCGCACTGCCGCTGCCGATGCGCTGTTCGGCCGCCAGCCTGTCTCCGGCAAGCTGCCCGTTAAAGTTCCCGGCGTAGCCGATATCAATGCCGGCATAAATCTATGAAAATGACATCTTTCGCTTCGGCAGCGCTGCGCCGCTGCTGCATGCTTCTTACATTTGTGATCACAGCGATGGCATTGAACATGGTTGTCGCCGAAGTGGTCGTCGTGAAAAATTCCGAACGTATCCTCCCTGTAGGGAATCTCGGCTCCGGGGATATCTCTCTGGTGACCATCGGCGGCAACGGTGGCGGCACATTTAAGGACTATTGCAGCCGCTATGTCAGCTTGTCGTCGCGCAGCGGTCGCCATCACCGCAACATCATTGCCGTCTATGCCTCTGATGCCGAAGCCGTCCGCCAGTTCAGCAACGTGTTCGACCCCGCAACCTCCATTGCCGTTTTCTTTATCCAGGATAAAGAGATCGCGGCTTTCTCTTCCGTCGGCCGGCTCAATACGCTTGTCGCTGCCGGCGGCGCCTCTGCCGCTGACCAGATGATGGCAGCCGAAGTGATCTTCGGCGGACTCGCCACCGATGCCCGCCTTAAGTCGTCCATCAAGGGCATTGCGTCGAAAGGGGAGGGGGTGTCGATCAGCAAGTCACGGCTCGGTTACGCTTCGTTTGCCGACGAGTCTTTCTCGCCCGATCTGGGCAAATCTATCGATTCAATCGTAGCGCTCAACATTTCCAAGGGCTCGTTTTCCGGCTGTCAGGTACTGGTGGCACGCAATGGCTTCATTGTCTACGATAAGGCTTTTGGCAAGACGGAGTCCGGCAAGGCCGGCAAAACAGTAACCCGCAACACGCTCTTCGACGTGGCTTCCATGACCAAAGCCACCGCAACCCTGGCCGGGCTGATGAAAGCCTATGACCAGAGCTTGTTTGCGCTCGACCAGCCGGTGTCGCGCTACTTGCCGCGCCTTCGCGGCACCGACAAGGCCGACATCACCGTCCGCCAGATGCTCTATCATGAATCGGGATTGCCGGCCACGGTCAACACGTTTGCCCTGATGGTCGATTCATCGTCGTTCACCGGCAAGCTGATGAAATATAAGTACGGCGCGCCTTACACGGTGAAGGTCGACAAAAACGTCTGGGGACACCGTAACGCACGCGTCCGTCCCGACCTTTTCCGCTCGACACGCTCGCGCCAGTTCCCTGTCGAAGTGGCCAAAAACCTCTATGGCAGTCAGGAGATGGTCAACCGCATGATTGATGCCATCTATGCTGTGAAGCCGGGTCCTAAGAAGTATCTCTACAGTTGCCTTAATTTTTGCATTCTCAAGGATATGGAGGAACAGCTCACGGGCGTTGGCCATGAAAAATGGCTTGCCGACAATATTTTCGGCCCGATAGGCGCCTCTAACTCAATGTTCTGTCCGGCATCGAAAGGCTTCACTAATGTGGCGGCCACCGAACGCGACGCATTCATGCGGCGCCAGACGCTGCGCGGTTATGTCCACGATGAGAAGGCAGCCTACAGCGGCGGTGTTCAGGGCAATGCCGGTCTCTTTGCCAATGCCGGCGATATCGCAAAGTTGTGTCAGACTTGGCTAAACGGCGGTGTCTATGGCGACGCACGCATATTCAGCGAATCGACAGTACGACTCTTCACCACCGACAAAAGCCGCACCTCCGAGCGCGGGCTCGGCTTCGACCGCGCCGCCCGCATCAAATCGATGGACGAGATAGGCATGCCTTCTACGGTCATCGGGCATAACGGATTCACTGGCACATGCTTCTGGATCGATCCGACCAGCCAAATCATCGTCGTCATCCTCACCAACCGCGTCAACCCCACCCGCGACAACCCCGTCTTCGACAAGCTCAACCCCCGCAAAGCCATCCTCAAAGCCGTCTACGAAGCCCTCGAATGATCGCCTTCAAACTCGTCCAGCCTTGGAGGCCAACGTTCCTATATTCTATCTCAACTGCTTCGGTGTGGTGGAACATCTTGCCTTGCCTCGCACTACCACGGTCAAGGTCAAGACCGACCGCTCGCTGGCTTCGCTCGGCATGACGTCGCAGTTTTACGACATCTCGACTTCAAAGGAATATGAAGTCGAAAGCGGACCGCTGACCTCGGACGAGTGCGTGCAGTTTGAACAACTGCTGACCTCGCCCTCGGTAAAAATACCTTTCGGCCCGAACACGTCTGTGTATGAAACGGACTTTGACGCCATGCTGCCTATCCTCATTACAGACTTTACCTGCGAGTTTTCCGACACCGACGAAAAACTCAACAAGGTAAAATTCACTTGGCGGCACTCGGCAAACCGTCCGCTCATGGAGGCGCCGCAGACACCGGGCATCTTCAATGACAAGTTCAATCCCACTTATTCCTGATGGCACGCTCGATACACATATCTACCGCTCGCACGATGCTTAACTCCGGCGACCCTGTCGATATTTCCGTATGGA
>URWH01000127.1 GCA_900551515.1 uncultured Porphyromonadaceae bacterium | reverse complement strand
TGCCAGCGATTTTAAGTTTAGCAAGTTCTTCTTGATGGCGAGTTTCTTCCGCAAACTTACTATTACCATTAGCATTGGTAAATGAACTAATATCTTCAATCAAATCTGCCGCTTTAGAAGTTCCCTGAGCAATAGTGCTACGAGAAACTGCCGAATCATGTTGTTTCTGACGTTCTTCATAAACTTTAGTAAGTTCAGCTACAGCATTATTAATGGCATCGAGACTAACTTTGTGATCAGCAATTTCTTTCTGTTTTTCATCACGTTTAGCTTCTTCTTTCTTAATCATGTCAATCGCTTTTACACCACGAGCACGATAAGATTCATCATTAGTTTCTTTAAACTTCGCAACATTCATATCACGAATACCTACAAGTTCCGCAATTTTCTGTTCCAGAGTTTCGAGATCTTTATTCATAATATTAAAGGTAGCTTGATAATTCTTTTGCTCAACTTCAACTTCATCCCAGAAGCTGTTTTTCTCCTTAAGGATTTCGACGACAGTGAATTTCACGTTTTCAGTTCCGTGAGTGAGCACTTCGACGGTGTTGGCGTCGACCACACGTGTGGATATATCCATCGGCGAATCGTCGGCAGCATTTACGGCGGACACTTTCACTTTCTTATTCCGAAGGTTGTGCTTGATCATGGTCGACGAGTCAGGGTTGAGCGCGTAGGTGCGCTCAAAACGTTTTGGTTTTGGCGCCGACGGCTTTTTTGACGATGAGGAGCCGCGTTTCGAGGTGTTGCGCGATCCGCGGCGGGTTGAGGATGCGAAGCGGGTGTTGACACGTTTAAGCCATGCGTTTTTGTTGTAGAGCGACTCGAAATTGAGGCGTCCGTCGATGTTCCAGGCGGCCTGATTGCTGATTGAGTTGCCGAGATTGGTGTTGTCGATAGTGGCGCCGCGATCCCAGCGGTAGGTGGCGTTGTAGGTGGCGTTGGCCGAAATGAAGTCGATAGCGGGGATGCGGTTGAAGGGGGCACGGTAGGTGCCGGTGAATGTCTGGTTGTAGCCCCAGGGCGTGCCGAGGTGCAGGATGCTGTTCCAGACGGTGTCGCGCCATTCGCGGTATTTGTCGGGGAAGAGCTTCTTGTTGACGGCGCCGACCGGTTCTTCGATGCGGGCCGATGTGTTGGAGTTGAATGTAAGGCTCAGCGATTTGGTGAGGTTCCATGTGATGGCGAGCTGGCGGTCCCAGAGGAAGTTTTTGCTCACGGAAACAGGCATGCGGAAGTCGACATCCGTGGCGCTGCGTGTCTGCTGTTCATAATAGTAGCGCGACATGGAAGTCAGGAAAGAGATGGAGTTGGGGAACCAGTTGAGCTCCCAGTCCTTGAGGAATTTGATGCCTTTGGAGTTGCCTTTGAGATGCGAGAAGGGCTTGATGCCCTTGATGTAGGGTGTGTAGGTGTACTGGAAGCTGCCGCGGTAGTCGTTGATGTTCTCGTATTCGGTTGTGGGGTCGGTCTTGGATGTCTTGTTGAACGAGAAGTTGAATGTGAAGTTGGCGGGGTCCCAGGGCATCGGATTTTTGCTGCGTACATCGAACTGCAGACCGGAGATGCTGAAATTCTGCTGCGTGGAGTTTTCGATCGCGTAGGCGTTGATTGAGTCGCGTTCGGCCTGTGAGGCGCCTTCAAGAGCGTCTTTGAGCTTGACATCCTGATCGAGCGGGTTGTATTTTGGAGTGGTTTTTTCCTTGGTCATTGAGTAGAAGATCGGAGCGCGCAGTTTGGCTTTTTCAGGCAGGAAGCGTCCGAGGTCGGCCTGCACGGCGATGCTGTAGCGCGACAGATCGTCCATGCGGCGCTCGTTGAGACTCTGGTCTACACCGCCGAAACCGGCACTTTCATAGTGCGCTCCGAAGTTGATCGTGGCGATATCGGAAACGGCGAGCGATGCCGAGCCGTCGGCGGCCCATCCGCCTTCCGATTCAAAGTCGGTCACTTTCAGCTCGTTGAGCCATACGGTGCCGTCCTTTGTCGTGGAGGAGTTGTTGCGCACGCCCACCATCATAACGCGAATGTCGCTCAGCGACGGGTTGCCCATCACGGCCATGCGGTTGTTCTGATGATCGGGATCCTGTCCGGTGTAGAGGATGCCGAATCCCACGCCGGGCTGTTCGGAACGCTTGGCGGCGTTTCGCTCTTTTTTGAGCTCGACGAGGTTCTGCAGGGTGATGTCCATGAAGTTGTCCTCGGGCCACACGATGAAGCGGTCGTTCTGCGAGTCGGCGTAGTGTCCGGCAGGGGTCAGGCGCAGCGGCACCTCATATTCGTAGAAATTGTTTTTGACGTCGGAGCCGAGGCGGATGAACACCGAGAGATCGCCGTTGCGCAGCGCTTTGTTGTCGTCGATGGGAGCTTCGGCGTGTACCCACATCTGGAGGCGCTTGTAGTTGCGCAGGTCGTGCGATGTGTTGCGGTAGACGGCGCGTGCGTCGCCGGCTTTCAGGTCGGAAACCGCGAGCGAGAGCGACTGCTCGTTGAGCTGCACGATCTGTGACTGTCCGGGATCGGAGATGCGCGTCACGCCGGGAGGGAGCACGTAGTTGACAGGCGTGCGTCCGGAGTTCTCTTCAATGTTGACCACAGAAACGTCGAGCTGACCGTCGGCCGGAGCATCGCCGCGGCTGTTGAGGTTGAAATCGTAGGAGCGCCATTCGCCGCGCACCAGCTCGAGCGATGCAAAGCGCAGGTGTGTGGTGGCTTTGAAGCCGGTCATGAACATGCGCATGAAGCGAATCGAAGAAAAGCCGTTGATCGAGCCTACGATTTTCTCGTATTCGCTCAAAGGAATTTTAAACTGATACCAGTCGACGGTCTGTTCGCCGCCGTCGCGGGTGGCTACGACCGATGTCTGTTTGTCGGTGATATAGTTGCGGCCCACGACCAGGTCTTCGGGGCGGATGGAGATGCGGTACTGGTAGTAGCGCTCGTATTCGCTCAGCGTGTTGTCCTGATTGATATCCTCGACATCGGGCAGGGCGCGCGACGACTGGTAGAGAGGATCGGAAGCCTCGTCGGGCGAGAGCGAGTTGCCTTCCACGCCGTTGTAGCGTTTGTAGCGGTCGAGCACACCGAGACGTTGTTCGTCGTAGTCATAGCCTCGGTAGAAGTGGTAGTTGTCGCCGGCGGGGTCGTTGAGCGGGGAGAAGGCGTCGGACTGCCATTTTTCGGCAGTCGCGGGCGAGATGTTGCGGCGCAGTGATTCGAGATATGAGGAGTAGGACGAGAAGGTGAATTCGTCGTCGTTGCGGAGCCCATCGAGGCCAACGTCCTGATTGATGCGCGAATTGTCGCTGTTGTCGAAGGCGTAGGTGAGGGAGTTCTCGGTGCTGACGCGACCCCAGACCGTGGTAGTGGTGTGGTCGGTGCCGCCGTTGTAGGGGAGGCCGTTTTCGTAGGATTTCAGACCGTCCTTGAGGATGTCCTCCGACAGTTCGCCGAGATTGATGTAGAGGTCGCCGCCCTCGTAGTTGGGGTTCTCAGGATCGAGGAAGGGGTTCAGGAGCCAGAACTGGACGTATTCGATGTTGCTCTGCTCGAAGTTGGTGTTGTCGAGCTTGCGCATGATGCCGCCCCAGCGTTTCTCGGGGTTGGTGAGATAGCCGTCCTGGTCAATGCCGGTGGCGTCGAGGTTGTACGGGCCGCGTTCGCGGGGGTAGAACGAGAGGTTGAGGGTCTGAATGGTCGACGATTCGCCGTAGGTCTGCTGGCGTTCGGGATAGATCTCACGCATCGTGATCTCGCGCACATAGGGGTTGGAGAGCTGTTTGAGGTCGCTTCTGATGTAGCCCGGAGCGAGCGATGAGTTGCGCGACGTGAACATGCGGTCGATATAGTACCAGTTGAGGAGGGCGCGGTTTTTGCCGTAGTCGACGTTGTTGCTGAGCGCGGCTTCCGGGAACAGCGCCGTGGCGCCGTTGTCGTAGGGCGTTGAGGCGAGGAACCAGGAGTAGGGCGAGCGGAGGTCGATGCCTGTCTGGGCTGATTCAAAATCGTCGATGAAGGAGCTGCCCTTGTTGGAGCCGGTTTTCTGTGTGTGGGGGATGAGCTGGGCAAACTCGCCCTGAAGTGTGATGCGCGAGGGCGCGGTGGCGTTGACCGTGGGTATGCGGTTGATGAGATTGGTGAGCCACATGAAGTCCTTGGTGTAGGAGAAGTTGAGGCCCCACATGGTGTTGTTGACAATCTCGTCGCCGATGTTCACCTTTTCGGTGAGCGCTTTTTCGCCGTAGTGGAGGATCGTGCCTCCGATGGTGAAGTCTTTGTTGAAAGCATAGCTGAGGTCGAGGCCGAGGAGCGTCTTGCGTTGCATCGAGAAGAGCGATTGGTTTTCGAGTGTGACGCTGATGTTCTGGCCGGAGTCGATGATGCTCTGGTTGGTAATGGTGACGATGCCCATGGCATAGTCGACGGTGTAGTCGCTGTTTTCGGTGAGCACGACGCCGCCGGCGGTCACCACCACGGAGCCGCGCGGCACGTTCATGGCGTTGAGCCTTATCTGCGAGCCGGCCGACGCCTGATATTCACCGACGAGCATGAACTTGTTTTTGTCGGCAAACTGGCGGGCAACGACGAGCGTAGAGTCGTAGAGCTCCTGATAGACGTAGCGCTCGGCGATGGCCGGGTTGCCGATCTTGGCGGCAAGGTGCGAGCCGAACGGTTCGACAACGGGGAAGATTACTTTGCCGGTCGACGACTCGATGGTGTAGCCCTCGAGGTAATCGAAAAATCCGTCGGCATTGGACTGCTGATTGGAGTCGAGGCGGTCGAGGTTCATCACCTGAAGGAGGGGCACATCGGAGATTCCGGGTACGGGCAGATAGTTGATCTGAGTGCCCGTAGTGTCGGAGAGATATTTCACCTGAAGCTTGAAGTTGCTGCTCTGCAACTGATAGGCGCCCAGTGAATAAACGTTTTTCATCATGAGGTCCCACACGGGGAGCTGCGGGGCTACGGTGGTGCTCTTGAGCATTTTCACGTAGAGCGAGCGGTCGGTCTGCGTGATGTCGGATGAGAATTCGCCGACCTGATAGACCTTGCCGTTGTAGGTGTATTCAAAAGCGATGCCCACCACATCGTCGGCGTTCATCTGGCTTTTGAAAGAGATGTAGCCGAGAGTCTTGTTGACGGTGTATTCACTTTCGCCGAGCAGGCGTGCGCTCTCCACTTTCTCGTAGTCGTGGCCCCCTTCAATGCCGTAGGCGGCAAGAGGAGCCAGAGCCTGGGTAACTGCGCTGATGTTGCGTGCGTCGGGATAGTCGTTCTTGATGATCGAGAGCAGATTGTTGGAGGCGTTGGCGGGGTTGGGAAGCGAAGGGTCGCCCTGCCAGTAGCTGTTGGCGAGATGTGTGTTTTCGCCAAGGTCCATGAAAGCCACGACGTTGCGGCTCTGATTGAAATTGCTGTTTTTGTTGGTGACCCACACCTCGACGCGGGTGATCTGCACGCCCGACGACACGTAGGGGAGTTTCGAAGCGAAGCGGTCGTAGTTGTCGCGGAAGAAGTGAGCCAGGAAATAGTGGCGGTTCTGGTCGTAGTTGTCGGCCGTGATCGAGAAAGGCGTTGTCTGCACGCCGCCTTTTGTGCTTATTGAGCGAGACTCCGAGTTCTGCTGCGAGACGAGAGCGGTGGCGGTAAGGCGGCCAAACTGCAGCTTGGCCTTGATGCCGAAGAGCGCCGTGCTGCCTCGGATGAGCGACGAACCGGTGGTCATGCTGACGTTGCCGGCTTCGATGCTTTTCACGATGTCGTCTTCCTTGCCTTCATACTGGAGCTTGATGTTTTTTGAGTCGAAGTCGAAGGTGGCATCGGTGTTGTAGGTCATGTTGAAATTCA
>URWH01000126.1 GCA_900551515.1 uncultured Porphyromonadaceae bacterium | reverse complement strand
CCTGTTCGTCAGTCGTGTACATCCAGTACACTCCTTCCTCTCAGGCCAAAAATCACTCCGCACTATGCGACCCTGCCGTTAACATTTATTGTCGAACCGGCTCTAAGTTTCATGGATTTTGTCAGTATATAATAATTGTGTAATTTTGTGCCTGAAAATCCCCCTATTGGGGATCTCAGCAATAAAACGACATCATATCTGCAGAGAAATGAAAGTGTTACGCACAGTCAATGAGTTGCGTGAAGCCATGGAGCATCACCGCAGCCTGCGACATTCGATAGGCCTCGTGCCCACGATGGGCGCGCTCCATCAGGGGCACCTGTCGCTTGTGAAACGTGCCCGCAAGGACAACGACATAGTGGTGACAAGCGTATTTGTCAACCCCACACAATTCAACAACCCCGACGATCTTCGCACATATCCGCGCACCGAAGAAGCCGACTGCCGCCTGCTCGAAGAAGCCGGCGTAGACTACGCCTTCATCCCGTCGGTCTACGAAATCTATCCCGAGCCCGACACCCGCGTGTTTGATCTCGGCCCCGTGGCCGAAGTGATGGAAGGCGCCATGCGCCCCGGCCATTTCAACGGCGTGGCCCAGATCGTCAGCAAGCTCTTCGCCATGGTGCAGCCCACCCGCGCCTATTTTGGCGAGAAGGACTATCAGCAGATAGCCGTGATCCGCCGCATGGTTGAGCTCGAAGGCTTCGACCTCGAAATCGTGGCCTGCCCGATAATGCGTCACGACGACGGACTGGCCATGTCGAGCCGCAACGTGCGCCTCACGCCCGAGCAGCGCGCCATAGCCCCGGCCATCCACCGCACACTCGTTGAGAGTCTGGAACTCAAACCGTCGCGCACCGTCGAGGAAGTGAAACGCTTCGTCACCGAAACCATCGACGCCCTCCCGCAGATGCGCACCGAATACTACGAGATTGTCAACGCCGACACCATGCAGCCCATCACCGACTGGGATCAGGCCAAGACGGCAGTGGGCTGTGTCACCGTCTACTGCGGCGATGTCAGATTGATCGACAACATAACCTATCGCCCATGATACAAGTGCAGATGCTAAAGTCGAAGATCCACCGGGTCACCGTCACCGAAGCCAACCTCGACTATATCGGAAGCATAACCATCGACAGCCTGCTGCTCGAAGCTGCCGGTATCCTTCCCGGCGAGCGTGTCTACATCGTCGACAACAACAACGGCGAGCGCTTCGACACCTACACCATCCCCGGCGAGCCCGGCTCCGGCGTGATATGCCTCAACGGCGCCGCAGCCCGCAAAGTGCACCGCGGCGACATCGTGATAATCATGAGCTACGCCACCATGGACATCGAGGAAGCCCGCACTTTCCGCCCGAAAGTGGTGTTTCCCGACACCGCCACCAACCTGCTTCCGGCCGGCAAATAAAACCTCTCCACACCGTCCGGCTCATCAACAGATCTCACTACAACAGATAATTAACACACCCCACAGGATATCCAACCATGTTTGAAAATCTTAGCGAACGCCTCGAACGAAGCCTGAAACTGCTCAAGGGCCAGGGCAAAATCACCGAAATCAACGTTGCCGAAACGCTCAAAGACGTGCGACGCGCACTGCTCGACGCCGACGTCAACTATAAAGTTGCAAAGACCTTCACCGACACCGTAAAGCAGAAAGCTCTCGGACAGAATGTGCTCACAGCCGTAAAGCCCGGCGAAATGATGGTGAAGATTGTCCACGACGAACTCGCCGCACTCATGGGCGGCGAAACAGCGCAGGTCAACCTCTCGGGAAATCCCGCCATCATCCTCATGTCGGGCCTTCAGGGCTCCGGCAAGACCACCTTCTCGGGCAAGCTCGCAAAGAAATTCAAAAGCGAAAAAGCCAAACGCCCGCTGCTCGTGGCCTGCGACGTGTACCGTCCCGCCGCCATCGAACAGCTCAAGGTGCTCGGCCAGCAGATTGAAGTCCCCGTCTACACCGAGGAAGGCAACAAAAATCCTGTCGAGATTGCCGAAAACGCCATCCGCTACGCCAAGCAGAACCATCTCGATCTGGTGATCGTCGATACAGCCGGCCGTCTGGCCGTTGACGAAGCCATGATGCAGGAGATAGCCGCAATCAAAAAGGCCATCAAACCGCAGGAGACGCTCTTCGTAGTCGACTCCATGACCGGTCAGGACGCCGTCAACACAGCCAAGGAATTCAACGACCGCCTCGACTTCGACGGCGTAGTCCTCACCAAGCTCGACGGCGACACCCGCGGCGGCGCCGCCCTTTCGATACGCACCGTCGTCACCAAGCCCATCAAATTCGTCGGCACAGGCGAAAAGATGGAGGCCCTCGACCTCTTCCATCCCGCACGTATGGCCGACCGCATCCTCGGCATGGGCGATATCGTTTCTCTCGTCGAGAAAGCCCAGAACGCCTACGACGAGGAGGAAGCCCGCAAGCTCCAGCGCAAAATCGCCAAAAACCAGTTTGACTTCAACGACTATCTTTCGCAGATCAACCAGATCAAGAAGATGGGCAACCTCAAGGATCTTGCCGCTATGATTCCCGGCGTGGGCAAAGCCATCAAGGATGTCGACATCGACGACAACGCATTCAAAGGCATCGAAGCCATCATCCTCTCGATGACCGCCGCCGAACGCTCCAACCCGCAGCTGCTCAACACCTCGCGCCGTCAGCGCATAGCCCGCGGCTCGGGCACTACGATTGTCGAAGTCAACCGTATGATCAAACAGTTTGACCAGATGCGCAAAGTGATGAAAATGGCCACATCCATGAAAAACCCCATGAAGATGATGCGCCAGATGCGTCAGCAGCGTCCCCACTGATCCCACACCCGACAGACTAATACATCACCTCCGATAACATCACGACAGGCATGACACTCATTGACGGAAAGAAAATAGCCGACGATATCAAGGCTGAGATTGCAAAAACCGTTGAATCCATGATTCAGCGCGGCGAAAAACGTCCCCATCTGGCCGCTATCCTCGTAGGCCACGACGGCGGCAGCGAAACCTATGTGGCTCACAAAGTGAAAGCATGCGAGCAGTGCGGATTCCGCTCCACCCTCATCCGTTTCGAGGACGAAGTCACCGAAGCCGATCTGCTCAAAGCCATCGAAACGCTCAACGCCGACAGCGACGTCGACGGATTCATCGTTCAGCTTCCCCTCCCCGCCCACATCAACGAACAGCGGATCATCGAAGCCATCGACTACCGCAAGGATGTCGACGGATTCCACCCCATCAACGTAGGGCGCATGTCGATCGGCCTGCCCACATTCCTCTCCGCCACCCCCGCCGGCATCCTCGAGCTTCTCGACCGCTACGGCATCGCCACCCGCGGCGCCCGCTGCGTGGTGCTCGGCCGCAGCAACATCGTAGGCAAGCCCGTGGCCATGCTCATGATGCAGAAACATCAGCCCGGCGACGCCACCGTCACCGTGTGCCACAGCCACACCGTAGGGCTTAAGGAAATATGCCGTGAAGCCGACATCATCATCGCCGCCCTCGGCAGCCCCGGCTTCGTCACCGCCGACATGGTCAAACCCGGTGCCGTGATCATCGACGTCGGCACCACACGCGTCCCCGACGCCACACGCAAAAGCGGCTTCCGCCTGCGCGGCGACGTCGACTTCGACAACGTGGCTCCGCTCTGCTCCTATATCACGCCCGTGCCCGGCGGCGTCGGCCCCATGACCATAGTGTCGCTGATGCGAAACACCCTTCTCGCAGCACAGGGCGACATCTATCCCAAAGCCTGACCATAAGGATAAGGATCCATGCTTAGCCGCCGGCTCAGATCTCTGTCACTGCTCATTATGTGGCTGCTGGCCGCAACCGCCGCAGCACAGTCGCGTCCCGCCGTAGAGATTGTGTTTGCCGGCGACGCCATGATGCACAAGCGGCAGCTCAACGCCGCCCGCCGCAGCGACGGCACTTACGACTTCTCGCCCTATTATCAGGCTCTGCGCCCCTACATCGAATCGGCCGACTATGCCGTGGTCAACCTCGAGCTGCCACTAGGCGGAGCCCCCTACTCAGGCTACCCGATGTTCTGCGCGCCCGACTCCTACATCACGCCCCTCAAAGAAGCAGGATTCGATCTCTTCCTCAACGCCAACAACCACATCCTCGACCGCCGCGACAAAGGGCTCCGGCGCACCGTCAGCACCCTTGACAACAACGGCATAGCCCACATCGGCGCTTATCCCGACAAAGCCTACCGCGACTCGGTGATGCCATTCATAGCCGACATCGGCGGCTTTAAAGTGGCCTTCCTCAACTACACCTACGGCACCAACGGTATTCCGGTGCAGGGCAATGTGGTTGTCGACCTCATCAACCGCGACCAAATAGCCCGCGACATTGCCGCCGCCCGCGCCAAAGGCGCCGAGATCATCGCCGCATGCATGCACTGGGGCGAAGAATATCTCCTGCTTCCGCCGAAATCCGAAAAAACGCTCGCCGAATTCCTCCGGCAGCAGGGCGTCGACCTCATCATCGGCGGCCATCCCCACGTGATCCAGCCTATGAGCCTCACCTACAGCGACGCCCACAAGAAAAAGATACTCACCTGCTATTCGCTCGGCAACTTCATCTCGGCCATGCGCACCACCGACACCCGCGGCGGCGCCATGCTGCGCGTGCGGCTCGCCCGCGACCGGCAGGGCAAAGCCTGCGTCGACAGCGCCTCCTACCGCATGGTGTTTGTGCTTCCGCCCGACAAAGAGGTCAACAACTATCGCCTGATCCCGGCCGAACAACCCGCTCCGGCGGCAATGGAAAGAGCCCGCAAAGCCTTTCTGAAAAACGCACGCGCCATTTTCGACAAGCACAACCGCGGCGTACCTCACGACCGCCTGTCGGTCGACGGCTACCGCATGCGCTCCAATCACTCCCGCATCTTCATTGACATTTTCGGGCGCTGCACCTTTTAAATCCCGTTAAGTTCCGTTAAGCCTTATTTAACCAAATTTAACCGAAATACGATTGGTTTTACATAAAGTGTGAGTAAATTTGCAGTGCACACAATCCTTTACTTATTTTAACCAAAAACACATGAAAAAAATCATCACTCTGGTGCTTTTAGCTTTCATAGGCTTCAGCACAGCGGCTTTCGCAGAAAGCAACGAAGCAAAAATTGCTAAAGAACACACAAAAATGGCAGAAAAAATCGCCAAGCAACGTGCCAAAGAACTCAAAAAAGAAAAATGGATCTTCAACGGCGCCTCATCGCTTGAAGCTGCCTTGTGCGACTACCTCCTCCAGACCGACAAATCATGCGGCGGCGATAAACGCGGCCAGGTCTACGACATCAACAATGCCGCTTCACTTTCGCTCGGCGACAAACGCCTGCTCATGGACGCCCAGACCCACTACATTCAGGAAGTGCAGGCTGAGTTCAGTGCCAATATAGCGGTTCACGCCGGTCAGACCAACGACACCCCGCTCGAAGCCTACATCGCCGATGTCGAAGCACGCATCGCTGGCGAAGTGAGAGGCGAAGTGCACAACGCTTTCACCATCTATCGCAAGAACAGCGACGGCACATTCTCGGTTCGCGGATTCTTCATCATCGACGTCAACGAAGCCGCAATCCGGCTCAACCACTATGCCGATCAGATCGAGAACAACGAGAAGATAGCCGACGCCATACGCCGTGCAGCACACTGCGGCGAATGACCCCGGCTCCGCGCCGGCCGCGGATCAGCAACATTTCAAGAACTCACTTAGATTGTCGCCCTGTCATACAACAAGGGCAGGGCGACATTCTTAGAGCCTATTCCACATAATTTGTTAACGTCAGGGCGGCGTATTTTCGAGTGAATTTCTTGAGTTGAAGAAG
>URWH01000125.1 GCA_900551515.1 uncultured Porphyromonadaceae bacterium | reverse complement strand
AATCGCTCACAGCACCAAATCTGATGCACTGCTGCGACCCTGACGTTAACAAATTATGTGGAATAGGCTCTCAACCCTACGCTACCGTTTCATTTTAACCGACAACAAAACTTTTGACTCGTGAAAAAGACTCTACTTTTCCTTTTCTTAATCATCGCCTGCACCACCATGGCGCAGACACAGCAGCAAGCCGCCATCGACCGCATCAAAGCTTCCGGCAACTACCGCTACGGAGAAGCACGCGCCGCCTCAGCCGAAGAGGCAGAGGACCGCGCGCTCGAAAAGCTCCTTGCCGGCATCCGGCAAAACGTCGTGTCGGAAAACACGCTCACTGAGTCGCAGAGCGGCAGCGACTACAATCTCAGGCATTCATCCAGTGTGAAATCCGTTTCGGCCATGACCCTCCACGGCTGCGAAACGATCACCTACACCGACGGCAATCAGTGGGTGGCATTCAAATATATCACGCTCGACAACATCGAAAAAAGCATCAACCGCCGGCGCGACCTCATCCGTGAGTTCATCGTGACCGGCATCGACCAGGAGCGGCAGCTCAACATCTCGGGCGCCCTGAAATATTACAGCTGGGCCAAAACGATGCTCTCGGCCTACAACGACGACGTCAGCGTCGACATCGACGGACGCCAACAGAACGCCGCCTCATGGCTCCAGCTCCATATACCCGCCGTGCTCGACAACATCAGCTTCACGCTCGACGACACCAAGATAGAATACGACCCCACCGACTATGACTGCTACACCGTCAATCTCGACGTAGCCTACAACGGCCGGCCAGCATCGTTCATCGACGCCTCCTATTTCAACGGCGAGCGCACCGTAGGGCCGGTGCATGCCAAGAGCGGCCACATCAGCCTCCGCTTCCACGACCTCGGCCTGCTCAACGCCATCGACATAAAAGTAATCTACGACTATCCCGAAGAAGCCAAGCTCTACGATCCGGATCTGCGTGCGGCCTACGAAGTCCGACGTCAGTCGGTCTACGACAGCCGCGCTTCGTTCTCGATCCCGGTTCACGCCGATCGCGACAAGATACAGTCGCTGGGGCAGGCCACTAAACCCGACGACTCGCAGGCCGCCGCCGAAAGCGTCCTCGCCGCCGACGGCAGCGCCATGCCCCTCGAGGCCGACGACATCGACATCATAAGCCGTCCCGACGCCTCCGGCACATCGCAAGACCTCATCAGCTCCATGCAGCAGGTGGAGAAAGCCATCCGCAGCCACAACTACGCCACAGTGCGCGGCCTCTTCTCAGCCGAAGGTTACTCGCTCTTCTCGGCGATGATGAATTCCGGGAAAGTGAGCGTCAGCCGCCGGCCTGAAAGATACACCGTCGAATCCACCGCCCTGTTCACCATCGGCAAAGGGATTCCCGTCAGCATCAAAAACGGCCGGCATATCTCAAACGAGACCATCGTGTTTCGCTTCAACAGCGACGGCCTCATAAAAAGCGTGGCCTACGCACTCTCGCAGCGCGCCGAGGACGATATTTTCCGCGATGCCGACTGGAACATCGAATCGCGCTACTCCCTGCTCACATTCATGGAGGACTATCAGACAGCATTTGCCCTGCGCCGCCTCGACCTCTTCCGACAGATCTACTCCGACGATGCCATCATCATCACCGGCCAGTTCATCAACCCCGGCAAAAGCCGCATGGTCGAGGGCAATTTCCACAATCTCGGCCCCGAGATCCTATACCGCTCCTACGACAAGGACACCTATCTCGAAAAACTCGAGCGCGATTTCCGCAACAAATCGTTCATCCAGATATCGTTTGAGGACACATGGATTTCGAAAGTCGACGACGGCGGACTGCTCGACAACGAGGTGATATGGATCGAGCTCAAGCAGCATTACACCTCGTCGAATTACAGCGACAAAGGCTTCCTCGCCCTGCAGATCAACCTGCGCCCGTCGGGCAGCCAGATCAACGTGCGCACCTGGACGCCCACCTTCATGCCGCTTGCAAAGCTCAAGCGTTCCTACCCAATCGGCATAACACAATGACACCTCCGCATCCACCCTCATCACATCCAATACATCCAAACCATTATCACGACATAACACTATGAAGAAACTGTTTCTATCACTGCTGCTTTCAGTCATCGCCATGGCCGCTGCGGCACAGATCAAATATGTCGAAGGCTCGTTCCGCGACATCGCCTCGGGCAACGTGGCCGGCACAGACACCGACCTCGGCGTCACCAACCTCTCGGCGCAGTCGATCGACTGGCCGCAACGCGACATCGACGGCAACAAAAAATTTCAGGTCGCCCTCATCATTGCCGACTTTGAAAACATGGTTCCCGCCGACATCGACAACGTGGTGCTTCGCCTCAGCGACGGCCTTTCGGTGATCAAGTCCGAAACCAAGATACTCAACGGCCGCAAGCACCGCCTCTACTTCGTGCAGCCCAACGACGTGGTCGACCTCACATTCAACACCGACAAATACGGCTCCGACCGCATCACGGGCGTCAGCCTTCTCGACCGTCACATCTACACCCTCATCCTCCGCAACGCCACTACCGTCCCCGTAGTCATCGACTCCGATCCTTCGGGCGCACGTATCTATTTCGACGAGAAATATGCAGGCAACACGCCCCTCACGATCCCCGATGTGATGATGGGCACCCACAACATCCGCCTCGTAGCCGCCGACGCGGAGATTGCCGACAACGTCGATAATCACGCCGTCGACATCTCAAAGATACATTCGACATTCAAATTCCCGATGCGCAAGAAACGCGACATCGAAATTATCTCCTCCCCGTCATCAGCCGAACTCGCCATCTACGATGCCGACGACAAACTGATCCTTAACAGCACCGGCTCGCTCGAGCTCCGCGATCTGCCTTACGGCACCTATCGCATCATCGGCCGCACCGTCGAAGGCGAGCTCGACGAGCGCTATTTCACTGTCAACGGCAACACACAGTATGTCAACGCGATCAACATCATCGGCTCCCGCAACATCTCCTTCACGGCCATGCAGAACAATCATGTAGTATCCGGCGCCACCATCAACATCAACGGCAAAAACGCAGGCACCACGCCCAAAGAAATACCACTGCAGTTTGGCACCTACGAAATAGAGATGTCGCTCGACGGCTACAGCACGACCGGCACACTGAAAGTCGACGCCAAATCCGACGGCAAATACCGACTAAAACTCCCCTCGATCCACTCAACCGGCAAAAACCCCTTCGATATCGACTATCAGAAACGCTGCTGGGGCTTCGCCATCAACTATGTCAACCGCATCTACTCCGTCAAGACCGACGGCCACACCCGCGGCTACAACCTCTGGGGCGAAGAGAAACCCATGAACGGCGTTCAGGCCGGCATCATCTTCCAGCCCTATTTCGGCTACGGTCAGGGGCTAAGTATGGGCGTCTACTGGCAGGCCTTCTTCACTAAGCTCAACACGCCCGACCAAAGCGGTATCGACGGCGACATGCACAGCCTGTGGATACCGTTTGAATATCAGTTCCGCCTGCCGCTCGCCGAGAATTACTCGATAGCCCTCAACGGCGGCGTGGCCTACGAATTCGGCATCACCAACAATCTCGACTTCGGCGACAGCGACACATCCGACAGCTACGACCTCGGCTTCAACAAAGTCGACACCACCTACGGCCTCGGCACCCCCTCGCGCCACTCCCTCTCATGGCTCGCCGGCGTGGCCATCCAGTACAAAGCCATCCAGCTTGAAGCCAAACTCGTCCGGGAGATCACCGACAACAAATACCTCATCCACAACATCAACGGCGAATCCGACGCAAAATGCAAGGCCCACTCATGTACCGTCGGCCTCAGCTTCCTCTTCTGACCCCTCCCCGCCTCCCATCCTCCAAGCCGCATCCGGCATCTGGCACATCCGACAGTAAATGGTGCGAAAATTTTGAGAGGAAGTGTTGCGCGTGTCGAAAAAATGAATTAACTTTGCAACGCATTTCGGGCAGAGAGCCCGACAGCACTTCAGATGGTGAGCATAGCTCAGTTGGTTAGAGCGTCGGATTGTGGTTCCGAAGGTCGTGGGTTCGACCCCCACTGTTCACCCACAAAAGGCAGTATCACAGATGATGCTGCTTTTTTTGCTCCTTTTTCCCGCTAAAAAGTTGCGGTGCGACCAAAATTCATTATATTTGCCCATAAATTCTTTTCAACTAATATCTTCAGAAACATGAAAAAAGTGATTCTAACAGCGCTGCTGGCCGTCGGCACGATGACAGCCTCAGCACAAATGGCTTACAATGAGCCTTCTTTCGGCGACAACTGGTCAATAGGCCTCGACGGAGGCGTGACCACTCCGCTTGCCCACCACCACGCTTTCTTCGGCGACATGCGCGGCCTCGTCGGTCTGCACATCCAGAAGCAACTTTCACCGGCCTTTGCTCTCGGCCTCGAAGGATCGTGGGGCGTCAACACCTCATCCTGGTATGAATACAAACGCAACGTTGCCTTCGACAACTCATATATCGGAGTCTACGGCGCCGCCAACCTCATGAACCTCTTCGGCGGCTATAACTGCAACGGTCGCCTTTTCGAGATCGAAGCTGTTGCCGGTGCCGGCTGGGGACATGAATACGCCAATGAAGAGCCCGACCAGACACGCAACAAAGACTACAACTACTTTGCAACACGCGCCGGTCTGAACTTCAACTTCAACGTGACCCGCAACCTCACCCTCTCGCTCAAGCCCTACGTGGTCTGGAACATGACCGGTTCGGAATATGCAGGCGACCTCGACGTCGACCAGACGTCGGCCGCTTACTCACGCAAGCTTGCCACTTTCAACTGTCAGGTGGGCGTGACCTACAACTTCGGCCCCGGCTTCGTGTGCGCCGACACCAAAAATCAGGCCGAGCTTGACGCCCTCAACGCCCGCATCAACGACCTCCGCAACCAGATCGACGCATGCAACGCCGCCACTGCCGCCACACAGGCTAAAGCCGCTGCCACCGCTACCGAACTCGAAGCCTGCAAGAACCGCAAACCCGAAGTGGTTCAGGCCGTCAACAACAATCTCCAGAGCGTTCGCTACGTGTTCTACAAGATCGGTAGCTCGAAGATCGGCATCGACCAGCAGCCCAACGTCGAGATGGTGGCTTCCTACCTCAAGAACCACAAGGACGCCAAAGTGGTGGTGAAAGGCTACGCTTCGAAGGACGGCAACCTCGAATTCAACAAGAAACTCGCCGCCGCTCGCGCTGAATCCGTGAAGACTATGCTCGTCAAGAAATACGGCATCGACGCCGACCGCATCACGGCTGAAGGCGAAGGCATCGGCGAAATGTTCTCGGAAAACGACTGGAACCGCGTTTCGATCTGCACTCTCGAGCACTAATCTCCAACCTTAAAAGACACTATTCGGCACGCCGGGAACAATCCGGCGTGCCGTCGTTTTTTTTCATCCTCGTCGAAACAATCCGGTGCGATCCGACGTTATCACAATGATTCATCACACCGCAACTAAATTCATCACGCATGAAACGCGCATTACTCAAAGCCGTGTTGCCGGTTGCCGCGATCGCATCGGCAGCAATCGGCGCGCAAGCACAGCTCAACGGCATCGGCGACATCATCAGCCGCCTGCAGTCGCTGCCGGCTTACCATGCCGACGCCCGCTTCACCGTCAGCATGCCGCAGCTGGCCGACGACATCACCTACAGCATCAGCCTCACCGAACAGCCCACCGCAACCACCGACCCTCTCGCCTGCAATGCCTATCTCATCGAATGGCAGGCCGACAGCCCGTCGGGCAACGGTCCCGCGCCCAAAGGTTTCTCAGCCTATTCCGACGGACACCACTTCCGCTTCGGCGGTGAACGCCTTCAGGAATACCATCTGCAATACGACTCCATCCCGTTCCGGCC
>URWH01000124.1 GCA_900551515.1 uncultured Porphyromonadaceae bacterium | reverse complement strand
GGGGAGTTCTACGACGTTGAGATCACCGATGCTCTCCCGTTTGAATTAATTGCCAGACCGACCGATGTTTCTGCTCGATGACGACATAAAGCATGCTATCAGCCTGTGCATCACGCATGGCATACCGTTTGCCGTGTATGCTATGCCGGGCGATGCGCATTGCTCGTTCATCGCCTCCGATCCGCGGCGGCACACCGATGGCTGCGCCATCTCGCCTGCAGAAATCGACGGGTTCAACGGGTTTCTTTTCAACCGTTTTGAAGTAAATGATACCCTTCATGCCTATGGTATCCGGCGCGAGCTTTCTTCCTCGGAAGCGATTGCCCTTGCCGACTCGCTTCCGGAGGTAAATGCATCCTCAACTACAGCCTATGAATCAACCGGCTACGAGTCATATCGCCGTCAGGTCGAATCCATAACCGCCGCCATCTCTTCCGAATCGGAGAAAGTAGTCCTGTCGCACGTCGTCACCATCCCGTCGTCACTGGATCCGGCAACGGTTGCCGACGCCTATTTCAGCAAGCACCCTTCCTGCTTCCGCTACATCTACTGCACTCCCGAATCGGATGTGTGGATTGGAGCCACGCCCGAGCTTTTGCTCTCAGTCGACCGTCTAAGCGGCGACATCACATCCATGTCACTCGCCGGCACCCGCCGCGCTGCCGACGACGAGCCCTGGGATCGCAAAAACACTCTTGAGCACAACATAGTCACTGATTATATCGTCGGCATCCTGACGCCTTTTTGCGATAGCGTGTCACGCCCGGAAAGAGCGCGTGTGAAATTCGGCGATATCGAACACATGTGTCACCTCATCCGCGCAAAGGCCTCGCGCATCGACCTTCAGGCACTCCTGCCGCAACTGAGTCCCACTCCGGCCCTATGCGGTTACCCGCGAGATAAAGCGATGGCTCTCATAACACAAAATGAACAGTTCCGGCGCAATTGCTACGGCGGTTTCGTCGGAGTAAGCAGTCCCGAACGCTCATCTTTCTTCGTCAATCTCCGCTGCGCTTTCACACAGCCGTTCGCAGGAAAGGATCCGCACACCTACACCCTCTACGGCGGCGGCGGGCTCACTTGCCATTCTTTGTCTGAAAGCGAATGGCTGGAAGCCAAATCCAAAATGGCCTCTCTCATAAATATTTTATCCGACCAATCTTCAAGATTATCATCATTCAGTCATGAAACATAACGCCTGGCGTATAGTAATCATAGTTTTTTCAGCAATAGCAATATTAATCGGCATCTCGTTCCTGCCCCTCAGCAAATGGACCGGAGGCCGAATCAGTGATTTCAATCTCTTTTCCGACATTCTCAACATCGGATTGCCGGAAGAAAAAGACATCTCGGGCGCAACCATCGACCCCTGCCTTGCCGAAGCGATTGAAGAAGATAAACGCAAGGTCGACACCACGCTTAATTCAATCGACAACAAGCCTTTGATTGCCGTTCAGCCCACCAAGCAGGGCGAGCAGGTGGTCATTGAGGACTATACGGAATCCGGCCGCGGCCTTGAGCATCTCCGCAATGCGATTTCGTCTGACCGGCTTGCACGCATCGCCGTGATTGGCGACAGCTACATCGAAGGTGATATCCTGACCGAAGATCTGCGTGAATTCATGCAAAAACAATATGGCGGTACGGGCGTCGGCTACGTCAACATGTATTCCGAATTCCCCGGTTTCCGCAAAAGCGTGCGGCAGGGAGGCGGCAAAGGCTGGAAAGAATTTGCTGCAAACGGAAAATTCGACGATCGCTACATGGGCCTGACGCAGCATTATTACAAGCTTACGTCTCCGACCACTTCCACTTACAGCGGATCAAAATCTTTCGCCAATATCGACCGCTGGAACCGTTCGACATTCCTGTTCATATCCCCCGACTCCACGCAGATTACGGTCGAAACAGCATCCGGCACCAAGACCTACGATATCAAAGGCTCCGAATCGCTGCAGGCCATTACCGTTGATGAAAATACCGACAAATTCAACGTCACGGCCAACAAAACATCATTGATCGCACTCGGTGTCTGGCTCTCCGACACCAAGGGCGTCAACGTCGACTGCATGTCGTCGCGCGGTTTTTCAGGTGTTACGCTTTCCAAAGTCAACACCGACCTTTCGGCTCAGATGTCGAAATATGTCAACTACGACCTCATAATCCTTGAATTCGGCATCAACGCAATGTCGGCCGGCCAAAAGAATTTCGACTCCTACCGTAAGCGCATGGAATCGGTGATCGTGCATGTCCGGCAGTGCTTCCCCAACGCCGACATCCTCATCATGGGCATCGGCGACCGCGGTTCGAAACGCGGTACGGAGGTCCACTCCATGTCATCAGCCCAATATATGGTTGAAGCACAGCGCGAAGCCGCACGCCGCACTCGCACCCTTTTCTGGGACACCCGCGAAGCAATGGGCGGCGAGGACGCCATCGTGCGCTGGACACGCGACGGCCTTGCCAACAAAGACTATATACACCTGAACCATAAAGGCGGACGCGAACTTGCCACCCCGCTGTTCAAAGCAATTCAAATCAATCTCAATAAATGACCCGCAAATTTTTAATACTGCTCGCCTCTTCTCTCCTTACGTTTGCGGCCTCCGCACAGGATGACATCGAACGCGATGACGAATCGGAAGATGAAACCGAGATACGTGAGAATCCCGTTATCGATGGCATCGACGATGATTTCGACATCGTTGTTCCTTCATTTATAAAAAAAGGGAAAAACCACATCAATCTCAATGGCGCCGACTGGTCGAAACTACGCAGCGCCTTAGCCCGCTCCTACGCTCAGCCCGCCAACATCATACACATCGGCGACAGCCATCTGCAGGCCGATTATGCCACATCGGAGATCAGAAACAATCTTCAGTACGACTTCGGCAATGCCGGCCGTGGTCTGATCACGCCTCTCCGTCTAAGCTCTACCAATCAGCCTGTCGATTACTCCTTTTCGAGCACGCTTAGCTGGAATGCCGTCAGGCTGATGAGTCAGAACTGGCCACGCACCATGGGATTTACCGGCACATCTATCACTCCGGTCAACCCCAGGTCCAACTTCCTTGTGGCTACCTCCGAGACTACCGACTACAATCCTTTCTCGGCTATCACGGTGTTTCATAACGGTCAGTTCTATGTCACTTCGGTCACGGATGCCGATGGCAATCTCATCCCTTTTCAGGCCGAGCCCTCAAAAAACTACACTCACATTTCCCTGTCGCGTGATGTCACCGCAGCACGCATATATTTCGATTCGGCCGGCGACCTCACTCTTTTCGGAGCAAACCTCTCGGGCAACCGTCCCGGCCTCTTTTACCATACGATCGGAAACAACGGAGCGGCCTATAGCACTTACAACCGCATCGGCAAGATCGGGGAGGGCATAGCTCCGATTCACCCCGATCTCGTTATCATCTCTCTTGGTACAAACGAAGCTTTCGGCCGGTCTAACGCCGGATCTATTAAAAATGAGATCGATCGCCTGGTCAAGGATATACGCCATGCCAATCCCGAAACTGCTATACTGCTTGTCACACCGATGGAATGTCAGCGCATTGTCTACACCACTGTCAAAGGTCGCAAAAAGAAAGGACGCAGGCGCCGGTCCTCCCGCCGGGTCAAAGGCTATAGCGTCAACGACAATGTGGAGCGCGTCAGGGATGTCATCGTCAATTATGGCAAGGAAAACCACATCCCGGTCTACGACTGGTACACCGTGGCTGGAGGCGACGGCGCATCCAACAAATGGATTAAGGACGGCCTTTTTAGCGGCGATCGCATCCATCACAGCATTAAAGGATATAAACTCCAGGGATTGCTGATGTATCAGGCTTTGAGAGAGGCTTTCTCCCAGTCCAAATAACCGTTATTCTCAGAGCAAACCATCGACATAAATCTTACGTCTCACGAAATGTCCGATTCTGTTATCAACTTCGACAATCTGCTCGCGTTGCTGAAATACGATCAGTATAATCCGCTGATGTTCAACACCGGATTATTCCTGATCCTGTTTGCGGTATTTCTCGCAATATATCAGCTGATGCGTAAACACCGGACTGCCAAGTTTCTGTTTGTCATTGCATTTTCTCTTTATTTCTACTATAAGTCGTCGGCCGAATATTGTTTCATCCTTCTCGGCGTTTGCCTCAGCGACTACTTTCTCGGAATACTCATGGAGAGATGCCGGCATAACTGGCAGAAGCGGCTCATTGTGGCTCTGAATGTGGTGATCAACGTCGGCATGCTCGTGTGGTTTAAATATTTCAACCTCATCTACGAGACGTTCGCCAATTTCACAGGCAGAGATTTCAATGCTCTTGACATTATTCTTCCGGCGGGCATATCCTTCTTCACATTCCGTTCGATCAGCTACATCGTCGACATTTATCGCGGAGTGATCCACGCCTGCCGTGATTTCCTCGCATATGCTTTCTACCTCACATTCTTCCCGCCGCTGCTGGCCGGTCCCGTCGTTCGAGCCAAGGATATGCTTCCGCAGGTAATGGCCAATCCGGTGGCAAGCCGCGCCATGACGAGCGAAGGTTTGTTCCTAATAATGTGTGGCCTGTTCAAGAAGGTGCTGGTGGCCGACTTTATCAGCGTCAATTTTGTCGACCGTGTGTTTGACAATCCCGCGCTCTACACCGGCTTTGAAGTAGTCACCGCCATCTATGGCTTTGTCATCCAGCTTTACTGCGACTTTTCCGGCTACAGCGACATGGCTATCGGCCTTGCCCTGCTGATGGGATATCAGTTCCTCGACAACTTCCGTTCGCCGTTCAAATCGCAGAGCCCCACGGAATTCTGGCACCGCTGGCACATCTCGTTATCAACGTGGCTGCGCGACTATGTCTATATACCTCTCGGTGGAAACCGGTGCGGGAAATTGCGTCATTACTTCAACCTCATGTGTACCATGGTGATTGGCGGTCTCTGGCACGGCGCTTCGTGGATGTATCTTATATGGGGCGCACTGCAGGGCTCATTCCTCGTAGGGCACAAAATGATCCGTCAGATTCTGCCGCGTGTGAAGCCGGAGAATCGCAACCGGTGGTGGCGGCGCGCCTTCAACATATTCATTACATTCAATCTCATCGCGCTGAGCTTTGTGTTCTTCCGCGCGCGATCGTTGGAGAAAGTAGGGGAGATGTGGGCCCAGATCCGCCACAATTTCCATCTGCAGGTGATCACTCAGTTCTGGGAAGGCTATGCTGCAATTATCATTGTGATGTTCGTTGCCTATGCGATGCATTATATGCCGGAACGGTTGACAGCACGCCTGAAATCCACCTATAATGCCATGCCGCTCATTGCGCAGGCTCTCGTGCTCGCTTTGCTGATTTTCGTTGTCATTCAGCGCAAAGGCGAGATTGTCCCCTTCATTTATTTCCAGTACTGATATCAGCCCCGACTGCCTGAAGCGGTTGCAATCTATGCGTCGGTTTTGCGTATCCGTCCGAAAAAAGCCGACTTGATTTTGGTATCCATCCTAAAAAAGCCGACCTGACAAAATCAAGTCGGCTTTTTTCGGATGGATACGAACAATCCACGGTCTGACCAATCCCGGGAATGGTGGCAGACGATACGCCACGACGGATAGTCATTCGTAAGCATATTCCATTGGCAACCGGTCTTGGTTATGTAAAATATCGCGTCAATGATATCGAAAAGGTCATGTTTCCGGGGCAATGTCATGGATTGGGGCAGAGATGCCCTGACAATCAGTTTCTGGCTCACGATCAGATCGGTTTTTTATTTCAATGGGCGTTGAATTATTTTGATAACCGGAATTTGACATGACAAGACACGGCGGGGGGAACCTCAGTTGGCATATTTACCGCCAGAATGTAAAGGAATGTAAACCATCGAAGAACTGTACGGCATGAAGTAAAGTAACCC
>URWH01000123.1 GCA_900551515.1 uncultured Porphyromonadaceae bacterium | reverse complement strand
CCCACCAGCCCCGAGCCCTCCGAGCTTTCCGAGCCCTCCGAGAACTCTGATAACTCCGAGCCCTCCGAGCTTTCAGTGCCAAAAAAGCGCCGCCCGCTCTGGATCCGCATCCTCAAATGGACCGGCATCACCCTGCTGTCGCTGGTCCTGCTCATCATCATCCTGGTGAGCGTGGCGCTCTTCTACCTCACTCCGGAGCGCCTTACCCCTCTTGTCAACAAATATGCCAGCGAATATCTCAACGCCGACGTGAAGGCGCAGCGCGTCGAGCTCACCTTCTGGTCGACATTCCCGCGCCTCAACGTGCAGGTCGACGGACTCACCATCGTCAGCCGCGCGCTCGATGTGCTGCCGGCCAAAGAGCGCAAAGCCCTGCCCGCCGACGCCGATTCGCTCCTCACCCTACAGCGTTTCACCGGCGGAATCCACATCATGAAAATGATCAGTGGCGACATATCGCTCTACGATGTCGAGCTCACCAACCCTACGGTCAACCTGTTCATTGCCAACGATTCGGTCGCCAACTACGACATCGTGCCCCCATCCGGAGAAGAAGAAAAGGAGCCCTCGCCCATGCCCTCCGTCAGCATCAACCGCTTCGCTCTCAACGGCTCGATGCCGGTGCGCTACCGAGCTCCCGCCGATTCGATCGATTTCGCCTTCACCATCTCGCGCACCGAGCTGAAGGGCGCCGACGCGCCCGCCTATGCCATAGCCCTCGGCGGCTCGGCCGACCGCATCATGCCGTCGGTGCATCTGCCGGCTCTGCCTTTCTCGCTCGACGGCAATATCAACTGGGACATCAAGAATCCCGACCACATCGCGCTCTCCGACTTCACGCTCTCGGTGCTCGGCATCGAAGCCCTTTTTAATGCCGATGTCGATATGTCGTCTGCTCTGACAGTCAATGAGTTTGATGTCTCGCTCCCGCGCATCAACGTGGGCGCGCTGACCGCTTTCATCCCCGGCAGCTACCTCGGACCGTTGTCGATGTTGGACACCGACCTGCGCCTGTCGTTCGACATGCGTCTGCTCAAGCCCTACGCTCCTGCCGTGAGCACCATTCCGCAGCTTGAGATCAAGGCCAAAGCCACGGCTTCGCAGTTCAATCTCGACCGTCTGCGCCTCAACAGGCTCAACGCCGACATCACGGCCGTGATCGACGGCTCCGACCTCGACCGCTCCGTGGTCACCGTGACCAATCTCGACGCCGCCGGACAGGCTGTCGACGTTAAGCTCAAGGGCAAGGTGACGCACCTGATGACCGATCCATCGGTCGACGGATCGTTTGAAGGTTCCATCGCTTTTTCGCGCCTGCCGCGTCAGGCTGTGGCGCGCCTGCCGTTCACCATCGCCGGCACGCTCAACGGTCAGGCCGATATGCGTTTCTCCATCAGCCAGCTGTCGGCCAAACGGTTCCACCGCGCCAGAATCGACGGCAAGCTGTCGCTCTCCGATTTCCGCCTGTCGATGAACGACGGATCCATGGACACCTACATCCGCGACGCCCGTTTCCGCCTCGGCTCCTCGTCGAGCGTTCGCGTGGGCGATCTCAGCGTCGACTCGCTGCTCACCGCCTCGCTGACGGTCGACACGGCCATGTTCGCAGCTCCAGGCCTCAGTTTCCAGGGCCGTGACATGGCTTTCAACGTCGGCTCGCGCAACGTTGCCTCTTCGTCCGACACTTCGCAGATCAATCCTCTCGGCGGCTCGCTCACAGCCGGACTCATCAATCTCGGCCACACGGCTGCGCCTGCGCGACGCTTCGATGCGGGGCGTGCTGCGCCGTTTCGAAAACAACGCCCGCGCGCCGCAGCTCGACCTCAGCGTCGAAGCGCACCGCATCGCTTTCCGCGACAACGACATGCGCGCTTCGCTCCGCGACGGCAAGGCTCATCTCACACTCCACCCGCGCGCCCGCCGTCCGATGTCGCCGCGCATGCGTGCCCGCGTCGATTCGCTCGCGGCCATCTATCCCGATCTGTCCACCGATTCGCTGACACGCATGGCTCGACGCATGATGGCGCGTTCGCGCATCGACTCCACGGCATCGGGCCGTGAAAACATCGACTTCGCCATCGACAACTCGCTGGCCACATGGCTCCGCACATGGCAGCTGACAGGCGACCTCACGGCGGCCCGCGGACGCCTCTACACGCCATATTTCCCGCTGCGCAACACGCTCACAGGTCTCGACATGTCGTTCTCTACCGACTCGCTCGTGATACGCAACGCCGAGATCAAGTCGGGCAGGAGCGATTTCCGCATCAGCGGCTCGGTGCGCAACATCTCGCGCGCCCTCACGTCGAAACGCCGCCACACTCCCATCGAGATTGATTTCGCCGTCAGCTCCGACACCATCGACATCAACGACATCACGGCCACGATGATACGCGGCGCCGCCCACACCCGTAAGGTCGACACTGCGGTGATCACCGGGGAGATCGCTGACCTCGAGGCCGACGACGATGACCTCCTCGCCGAACCGGTGGCCGAAGCCGAGGCCGCGGCCGTCGTCATCCCCTCCAATGTCTCGGCCACGCTGCGCATGAACGCCGCCCACGTGCGCTACGGCGACATCTGGCTACGCAACTTCGACGGCGGCGTCAACATCTACGACGGCGCCATCTCGCTCGAACGGCTCCACGCGCTCACCGACATGGGCGCCGTCGACCTCTCGGCCCTCTACTCGGCTCCCAGAGCCTCCGACATCTCGTTTGCCGCCGGCATGAAGCTCCGCATGTTCAATCTCCGCAAGTTCCTCGCCGAGGTGCCGCAGATCGACTCCGTCCTGCCTATGCTCAAGGAGGTGGAGGGCGTTGTCGACGCCGAAATAGCCATGACCACCGACCTCGACTCGCTGATGAACATCCGCATACCCTCGCTCGACATGGCTCTGCGTCTGTCGGGCGACAGTCTGGTGCTCCTCGATTCCGAAACCTTCCGCACTGTGGCCAAGTGGCTGATGTTCAAGAATAAGAAGCGCAATATGATCGACCACATGGATGTGGAGATCGCCGTCCACAACGGCTGGGTCGATCTCTATCCCGTGGTGTTCGACATGGACCGCTACCGCCTCGGCGTGGTGGGCAACAACGACATGGATTTCAACCTCGACTATCATGTGGCCGTGCTCAAATCGCCGCTGCCGTTTAAGTTTGGCATCAACATCAAAGGCACGCCCGAGAAAATGAAAATCCGTCTGGGCAAGGCGCGCCTCAACGAGAAATCGGTGGCTTCGAAACGTCAGCTCACCGACTCCATACGTGTCAATCTCATGCAGGAGATGCGCAAGGTGTTCCGCCGCGGCGTGCGCACGGCCGGCTCGCGCGGACTTCGCGTGCAGCGCGAGGCGCAGTCGGGCCATCAGTCGGCGGCCACGCTCCCCGAAGATATCGGCGAACAGTTCTCGCGCTCCGATTCCATAACGCTGATCCGCGAAGGCCTCATCGAGCGTCCCGCCGGATTCGTGATGCCTGAAGAGCAGGCCGATTCGGTGCCGACCCGAAAAAAGAAGAAGAAAAAATGATTGCTAAACTCGCCATAACCGATTATCTGCGGCGCAATTCGCTCATCAGCATCACGCCGAGAGCCGCTCTCATCGACATGGACGGCACGCTCTACGATTCGATGCCGTCGCATGCCCGCGCCTGGCAGACCATGATGTTAGAGATTGGCATCGACGTGCCTGTCGAAGAATTTTTTATGTATGAGGGGCGCACGGGCGCTTCCACCATCAATCTGCTTTTCCGCCGCGCTTTCGGCCGCGACGCCACCGAGGAGGAGTGCCGCAGTCTCTACCGCCGCAAGACGGAGCTCTTTCAGAGCCTGCCGCCCGTCGAGCCGATGCCCGGTGCGCGCGAATTCCTTGATTTTCTGTGCGAAACGGGCGTGAAACGGGTGCTCGTCACAGGTTCGGGACAGCGCACGCTCATCGACCGCCTCAACCGCGATTTCCCCGGCGCATTCTCGGAGGATCTGATGATCACATCGCGCGATGTCAAAAAGGGCAAGCCCGATCCGGAGCCTTACCTGATGGCCGCCGAACGTGCCGGCGTGCGTCTCAACGACTGTTTCGTCATCGAGAATGCGCCGCTCGGCGTCGAGTCGGGTCATGCTGCCGGCATTTTCACCGTCGGCGTCAACACCGGCCCGATATCTCCCGCAGCTCTCGCCGACGCCGGCGCCGACATCATCTATGAGTCGATGCCCGAATTCGCTCAGAATTTGCCGCTGCTGATCTACGAGTTTCTCACTACAATGAACAACTGCAACTAACCCCGCTTCATCACCGATGGAAGAAACGATTCCCTGTTCACACTCGCGCCTCATATTCACCGATTCCGCCGCCCGCTCGCTGGAGGGTGTGCTGAAAGAGACCGCCACCACATCGCTCTTCGTGCTTGCCGACGAACATACCTGCGCCGCCGTTGCCGCACCGCTGATCCGTGCTGTGCCGGCGCTCTCCGGTGCGCAGGTCATTGTCATCCCTCCGGGCGATGACCATAAGTCGCTCCAGTCGCTGTCGGAGGTATGGCAGCGCCTCTCCGTAGGCGGCGCCACGCGCTCGGCTATGATGGTCAACATCGGCGGCGGCATGATCACCGACCTCGGCGGTTTTGCTGCCGCTACGTTCAAGCGAGGCATCCGGTTCGTCAATCTGCCCACGTCGCTCTTAGCGGCTGTCGACGCCTCGCTTGGCGGCAAGACGGGCATCAATTTCAACGGGTTGAAAAACGAGGTGGGCGTGTTTGCCGAGGCGCTGGCCGTGGTTGTCGATGCCGGCCTCTTCGCCACGCTGCCGCATTCCGAGCTGGTGTCGGGCTATGCCGAATTGCTCAAGCATGCGCTCCTTCACTCGCCTGAAGCCTTGGCGGAGGCTCTCGCTTTCGACCTGTCGCAGCCCGATTTCGCGCGCCTTCAGCAGTTGCTGCGCGAGAGCGTGCTGGTGAAAAAGCGGGTAGTGGAGGAGGACCCCTTCGAGCGCGGTCTGCGCAAATCGCTCAATCTCGGCCACACGGCCGCACATGCCTTCGAGTCGCTGGCCATGGAGCGCGGATGCCCTGTGCCTCACGGTTTTGCTGTGGGCTGGGGCCTGATTGTCGACCTCGTGTTGTCGCATCTCGTGCTGCATTTCCCCTCCGATACGCTTCGCGCCGTGGCCGATTACATCGCGTGCCACTATCCTGCCCCGTCGCTCAAATGCGCCGATTATCCGCGCCTCATCGAGCTGATGCGCCACGATAAGAAAAACCGTAAGGCCGAAGCCATCAATTTCACCCTTTTAAGCTCTGTAGGCCACCCCGAGATCAACTTCGAACTCGAACCCGACCGGATCACCGCCGCTCTCGACATCCTCCGCGACCTCCTCCACATCTGACGCACCGCCGATCCTATTTGCCGGTGATTTGATGTCGTTGAGCTTGTTGAGGGCCGCCATAGGGGTGAGGTTGTTGATGTCGGTGTTGAGGATCTCGTCGCGGATCTGCGTGAGCACCGGATCGTCGAGCTGGAAGAACGACAGCTGCATGCCTGCTCCGCTACCGCCCTCACTGTCAGGCGCTGCGGCCGGACGCACGGCTCCTTTTTCGCCGCCGCGGTTGGCCTGCTCGAGATCGTGGAGCACCTGATTGGCGCGTTGCACTATCGAGGCCGGCATGCCCGCAAGCTTGGCCACATGGATGCCGAAGCTGTGCTCGCTGCCCCCTTTGGCCAGCTTGCGCAGAAACACCACTTTGCCGTCGATCTCTTTGACCGACACGTTGTAGTTGACCACGCGTTTGAACGTCGCCTCCATTTCGTTGAGCTCGTGATAGTGGGTGGCAAACAGCGTCTTGGCGGCCGCCGTCGGGTGGTTGTGGATATGCTCCACGATGGCCCAGGCTATGGAGATGCCGTCGTAGGTGGACGTGCCGCGCCCCA
>URWH01000122.1 GCA_900551515.1 uncultured Porphyromonadaceae bacterium | reverse complement strand
AAGACGGGGCGCGGGCTGCGCACACTCGGCACATGCCACTCCGACGGATCCATAACCCTTTCCTCAGCGCTCATGTTTCTGCCCCCGGAGCTGCGCGAATATGTGGTGTGCCACGAGCTCGCCCATCTGACGGAGATGAACCATTCGGCTGATTTCCATCGCCTCTGCGACAGCTATTGCGGCGGCCGCGAGCGCACGCTCGCCGACGCGCTGAAACATTTCCGGTGGCCCATCATGCGCGTCTGACACCTAAGAGCCTATTCCACAAAAATCGCTATCTTTGCAGCCACAACCAATCACCGACGATGAAAAGATACAATATCCTCAACAATTCCTTAGGCTGGGCCTGCTTCCTGATCGCAGCCGTCACCTACCTGCTCACGATCGAGCCCACGGCCAGCTACTGGGATTGTCCGGAATATATCACCCAGGGCTTTAAGCTCGAGATCGGGCACCCGCCCGGCAACCCGGTGTTCATGCTTGCGGCCCGCTTCTTCGCCAACTTCGCCATGGGCGACGTGACGAAAGTGGCGCTGATGATCAACGCCATGTCGGCGCTGCTCTCGGCCGGCACCATCCTCTTCCTGTTCTGGACCATCACCTATCTCGTCAGGAAACTGATTGCGCGACAGGACGCCGACAGCATCACACCGGCAAAAATGATAGTGATTTTCGGCTCAGGCATCTGCGGCGCCCTGATGTATGCCTGGAGCGACACCTTCTGGTTCTCGGCCGTAGAGAGCGAGGTCTACGCCTTCTCCTCATTCTGCACGGCACTCGTGTTCTGGCTCATACTCAAATGGAACGACCGCGCCGAGCGGCCCGACAGCGACAAATATATCTTGCTGATAGCCTATGTGATAGGCATATCCATCGCCGTGCATCTGCTGAACCTGCTCTGCATCCCGGCCATCATGCTTGTGGTGCACTACCGACGTCACCCCGGCAGGATCAGCGGCCGGAGCACCCTCGTGGCGCTGCTGCTGTCGTTTGTCATCGTGGCCTTCGTGCTCTACGGACTCGTGCCGGGACTGGTGGAAGTGGCACAATGGTTTGAACTTGTGTGCGTCAACACCCTCGGCATGTCGTTCAGCGCCGGCGTGCTCATCTATGCGGCTGTAGCACTGACGATTTTCGTGGCCACGATTGCCGTGATGGTCCACTCCCGGAGCGTCAGTCCGGTGGTGGTGAAGGTGATGTTTTTGCTCACGGTGCTCATCTCGGGAGTGCTTCTGCTGGGCAAATCGCTCATAGCCGGCGGCGTGCTGCTGGCCGCGCTCTGCGTGGCGCTCTTCATCTATCCGCGCCGTGTGCCGGTCCGCGCGCTGTCGCTGGCGTCGCTCTGCATCATGGTGATGTTTGCCGGCTATTCCTCCTATGCCCTGCTGCTGGTGCGCTCGGCAGCCGGAGTGCCCATGAACGAAGGAGCACCCGACAACGTCTTCTCGCTCGCCTCCTATCTCAACCGTGACCAATACGGCGACCGCCCCCTCATCTACGGCCCGACCGTCAATTTCCACACCGACGAAGCGGGTAATCTTACGGGCGACAACTCCTATGTCTACGTCATGACACCCACCGGCAAACGCATCGTAAACCATGAGGGCGAAGCCATCTATCAGCCCTGCCTCAAGGATTCCGCGGGGCAGCCCGACGCTTACCGCTTCACAGGCCGTAAACCCGGCTATCAGACATCGCCGGAGCTTAACATGCTCTTCCCGCGAATGTATGAAAACAGCAAGGTGGCCAGCTACAACACATGGATCGGCAACTCGAAAGCCAACCCCATGAAAGGCACCCGCATCGAAGCCACAGTGCTTGTCGACTCGGCCGGCAACACGCTGAAAAAAGAGCCGATGCAGAAAGCCACACTCCTCGACAACATCAAGTTTTTACTGGGCTATCAGCTCAACCACATGTACTTCCGCTACTTCCTATGGAACTTTGCGGGACGGCAGAACGACATCCACGGACAGGGCGAACCAACACACGGCAACTGGCTCTCGGGCATTCCGGTGCTCGACAATGTGCGCCTCGGCGACCAGTCGCTGCTGCCCGACGATCTGGGCAAAGGGAATGCGGGCCACAACGTCTACTATATGATACCGCTCATAGTCGGACTTATCGGCTTCTGGTGGCAGATCAGGTCGGGACGGCATGGCAAGCGCCAGTGTCTCATCATCTTCATGCTCTTTTTCATGACCGGCCTGGCCATCGTGCTCTATCTCAACCAGACGCCCGACCAGCCGCGTGAGCGCGACTACGCCTTCGCCGGCTCGTTCTACGCCTACGCCATCTGGGTGGGCATGGGCGTGGCAGGGCTGTGGCGCATCGTCATGCGGGTGCTCAACCTTATCAGCCGCAAACGCGGTTCGCGCAAAGGCAAGAGCGGTGAAGATCCTGATGCCGTTTATGCCAAACGCGTCCTCACCGCCGCATGGACAGCGGCCGCCATCGGGCTGATAGTGCCGCTGCAGGTGGTGTCGCAGACATGGGACGACCACGACCGTTCGGACCGCTACACCACGCGCGATTTCGCCTTCAACTATCTCAACTCGCTCGAGCCCGACGCCATCATCTTCACCTATGCCGACAACGACACCTACCCCCTATGGTATGCGCAGGAGGTGGAGGGCGTGCGCACCGATGTGAAAGTGCTCAACATATTCTATCTCGGCACCGACTGGTATATCGAGCAGCTGCGCCGCGCGACCTACGGAGCGCCAGCCGTGCGGTACCTCATGCCGCGTGAAGCCTATGCCTACGGCTCGCACTACTATTTCTCCTTCCCCCGGAGCACCCGTCCGCCGATGGATGCCTGCCAAGCGCTCGAAAAGCTCTATGCGCAGAGCGACCAGGCCACAATGAAGTTCGCCACACGCGACTTCGTCATCCCGGCCCGACGCGACGCCGCCCTTCAGGCAGGCCTCATCAGCGCTGCCGACAGCGTTGCCGACATAACGATGTCGTTCACGGGGCGGTCGCTCTACCTCAACAAGCTCATGCTCCTCGACATCGTGGCCTCGGCGGCCGCCGACGACTGGAAACGCCCCGTCTATTTCTCATCGCAGATGCCCGGCGGCTATCTCATTGTGCCCAAGACGCATCTGAGGCAGACCGGCATGGCCTTGCAGGTGACGCCGGCCGTGAGCGAATGCGAGAGCGATACGGTGCCGCGGACAGGTTTCGACGTCGACCGCATGTATGACAACATCACCCGTCACTGGCGCTGGGGCGGCCTCGACAAAGTGACGCGCCCGGGGCAGATATATCTCGACGAAACGGTGCGCGGCGAAGTGGAGCGCGAACGCCTGGCCATGCTCAACCTCGCCATCCATATAGGTGAACAGGCCCTCGACTCTGTGAATGCCGGCAACACATCCGTTGTCCCGGAGGCCACATCACGCATACTCACGCTGCTTCGGCTGGTGAAAGAAAAGCTGCCCGAGGCGGCATTGGGCTATTCGGCAATCGAATATTACAAGATAGCCGAGCTGCAGCGACTCCTCTATGACCTCACAGGCAAGCGGGAGCACCTCGACAAGAGCCTTGCGACGCTCCGCACCTCGCTCGAGCATCACAGCCCCCACATATGCTATTATCAGAATCTTCCGGGCTATCTGGCCGGCACGCTCTCGAGCCGCGACAAACGCGTCGTCACCCTGTTTGTGCGCACATTTGACCGCTTCCGCGAATACAGCGGCAGCGACCGCGAGGCAGCCGCCCTGCAGAAAGATCTCGAAAGCCGCTACAGCATCAAGATTGACAAACTCAGGCGCAAACATTAGGAGAAAACAATATTTAGGCTCTGATTTGTTTATAAAACGGTGAAAACCGTTAACTTTGCATCGACAAAAAGGCTTCAGGCGTGTCGGATATCCGGCATTCCTGATTGTCGTGTACTCGTAACTAATTATTATCCAACGATAAACAAATGAAAAAATACAACATCCTCAACAATTCCCTAGGATGGTTTTGTTTCGTGGTAGCGGCCGTCACATATCTGATGACCCTCGAACCCACGGCAAGCTTCTGGGATTGTCCGGAATTTATCCTGCAAGGCTTCAAACTTGAAGTGGGGCACCCGCCGGGCAACCCTATATTCATGCTCACGGCACGCTTCTTTGCCAACTTCGCCATGGGCGATGTCACGAAAGTGGCACTGATGGTCAACGCCATGTCGGGCCTGCTATCGGCGGGCACCATCCTGCTGCTCTTCTGGACCATCACGCATCTGGTGAAAAAGCTCATCGTGCCCGACAACGCGGAGACGGTGCCTGTGGCCAAAATGCTCGTGATTTTCGGCTCGGGCATCTGCGGCGCGCTTATGTATGCCTGGAGCGACACCTTCTGGTTCTCGGCCGTCGAAGGTGAGGTCTACGCCTTCTCGTCGTTCTGCACGGCGCTCGTGTTCTGGCTCATCCTCAAATGGGAAAACCGTGCCGACCGCCCCGACAGCGACAAATACCTCATACTGATAGCCTACGTGATCGGCATTTCTATCGCCGTGCACCTGCTCAACCTCCTGTGCATCCCGGCCATCGTGCTTGTGATCTACTTCAAGCGCGCAAAAAATGCCAACGCAAAGGGGGCGATACTCGCGCTGCTGATCTCGTTTGCCATCGTGGCCTTCACGCTCTACGGTCTCGTGCCGGGTCTTATCAGCGTGGCTCAGGATTTCGAGCTTTTCTGCGTCAACACCCTGCACATGCCGTTCAACACCGGCGTGATCATCTACGGTGCGCTGACCACCGTCTGCTTCATCTGGACCATCTACAATCTCTACAACAGCAGCCGCGTCAATCCCACCATCATCAAGATTTCATTCGCGCTTAGCGTGCTCCTGAGCGGCATCCTGTTCATCGGGGCCTCCGGCATCATCGGCGTACTGCTCTTCATAGGCCTCTGCATCTATCTGTTCACGGCCAAAGGCAAATTCAAGCTTTCGGTGAGAATGCTCTCGCTGATCACGCTGAGCATCATGGTGATGTTTGTGGGCTATTCATCGTATGCGCTTCTGCTTGTGCGCTCGTCGGCCCACACCCCGATGAACCAGAACGCCCCCGACAATGTGTTCACCCTCGCCTCCTATCTCAACCGTGAGCAGTACGGCGACCGTCCGCTCATCTACGGCCCGACCATCGGCATCGAGCAGGGCTACGACGAAAAAGGCAACGCCTATATCACGGGCGTCGATTCGCGCATGTGGATGCAGCAGGGCAACAGCTTCGTGATGAAGACCCAAAAGGGCGCCGACCAGTATGCCCGCGAGGTCAAGGAGACGCCCGGCGCTCCCGACAGATACCACAACATGGGACCGAAGGAGACGCCTGTCACCGTGCCCGGACTCAACATGCTATTCCCCCGCATGTATGAGGCAGCCAAAGCTAGCGACTACAACAACTGGGTGGGCGCTTCGGCTGACAAGCCCATGAACACCAATGAAGTGGAAGTGATAATAGCAGAAGATGAATTCGGCGATCCGATGGAAGATTACTCGCGGTACGTGAACAAGGCCACCTTCGGCGAAAACCTCAAATATCTGCTCAACTATCAGCTCAACCACATGTACTGGCGCTACTTCCTATGGAACTTCGCAGGCCGCCAGAACGATATCCAGGGCAACGGCGAACCGACGCACGGCAACTGGATCTCCGGCATTCCGGCTCTCGACAACGCCCGTCTGGGCGACCAGTCGCTGCTGCCCGACGAGCTTGGCAAAGACAATCCCGGCCACAACGTATTCTTCATGATACCGCTCATGATGGGCCTCTTCGGACTTTTCTGGCAGGCAGCCGCCGGCAAGCGCGGAATCGAGCAGTTCTGGGTAGTGTTCTTCCTCTTCTTCATGACCGGCATAGCCATTGTGCTCTACCTCAACCAGACGCCGGGTCAGCCTCGTGAACGCGACTATGCCTTCGCCGGCTCGTTCTACGCCTACGCCATCTGGGTGGGCATGGGCGTGGCCGCAATATGGCGCTTTATCTACGCTTTCGCCAAGAAGAACAAGAAAGCT
>URWH01000121.1 GCA_900551515.1 uncultured Porphyromonadaceae bacterium | reverse complement strand
TCTGGCGCACTGCTGCGACCCTGACGTTAACATATTTTGTGGGATGGGGTCTAAGTTTCATCCTCAGCGCTTTGCATCTCACCCCTTCTGCAACACCCTCAGGAATATATTGATTACTATGACAATAAAATAATCAAATCCCGGTTAAAAGGAAAGAGTCCGGTGCAATACCGAACTCTTTCTCAAATCGGGTATTTATTAACCCGTCCAACTTTTTTTTTTGGGGGGGCACTTAACATTTGGCACGCCCTCTTTGAAATATCGTTGACGGTTGAAGCGGCAACCGTAGGTGTCGTGTTACGGCTGGGTGAAGATCACGATGCGGTTCCAGTTGTTTTCTCCGTAAGGCTGAACGTCGCTGCCGTTGGCTTTGATGTTGAGGCGGTCGGCTTTGACGCCGTAGCTTTCGAGTGCGGCTTTGACGGCTTCAGCGCGGCGCTGTGAGAGATTCATGTTGTATTCAGCGGTGCCGGTGTCCTTGTCGGCGTAGCCCTGGATGGTTACGGAAGCATCGGGATTGGCTTTGAGGTATTCGGCTACGTTGTAGACGTTGACCATTTCCTCGTTGCTGATTTCAGCGGAATTGATGCGGAATCTTACGGCTGCGAGCATCGGAGTCTGACCGGCTTCGGCAACAGATTCGGTATATTCGGGGCAGGGGAGCTGAGCGTTAGCGGCGGCAAGAGCTGCAGTGGTGGCTGCGAGTTCACCGCGGAGGTCGTTGACCTGATTGTTGAGCGAGTTGACGTAGCCAAGATAGTCGCAGGGGTTGTAGCGTTCGAAGTTGCGCCCGCCGATGTTGAAGCTCAGGCCGCCGATAGCGGTGATGTTGGCTTCGATGGGGTCGCCCTGAACATAATTGTTGAAGTTGTCGCCGTAGAACTGGGCGCGTGCTTCAGCAAAGAAGTCGACATATTTGCACAGGCGCAGACGGATCTGGAAACCAACGGAAACGGGGAGTGTCCAGTTGTCTTTGCGGACACCTTCGTTGTATTTCTTCATGTCGTTGCCGGTGTAGCCTTTGAAGTCCCATGTGCGGGTGCCACCGACACCGACAAAGGGAATGAATGAGAAGACGCGATCGGGGTTGACGCCGCATACGGATGTTGTCATATCCCACATAAGATCGGCATTTACGGTAAGCATCTGGGCTTTGTTGGGCTGTAAGAAATCATAGCGCATCTTGCCATACATACCCGAAATGCGGAAGCCCAGATAGGGGCTGAACCAGTGGCCGAAGCCAATGTTGTAGACGGCCGTGGCGTGACGTTTTTCTTTTCCGTCAGGAAGCTCGTTTTCTACGAAAGGCACCTGCACGCCTGCGCCGGCCTGTATGAACCAGTTGTCGCGCCATGAAGAGCTATAGTGATCCTTGCATTCGACGGCCTGAGTGGTGATGACCTCGGTCTCTTCAACCACGACTGTTTCCTGTGCCTGTGCCGAATTTCCGGCAAAAATGGCGAAAGCGCCGACGGCACCGATTGAGAGTAACAAATTAGTATTCATTCCTTTTAGCATTTTGATGAAACAATAATAGATATTTGAATTTTAGGTTTTGTAGTATGAGTGAATGGATGTATTGCCGATTGTCGTATTTTTAAACTTATAACATAAGATTGTGAAAAAGGTTTTAAAATGAATAATATTTTAAGGGCCGGTTCGAAATTGAGGGAAATTGAGATTGCCATCGGTCGGTTTAAGAGCTTTTAAGGCAAAAAGTCAGACGGTCAGGCAAGAAATCCCGTATAAAAACACTATCTTTGCATCTTGAAAAATTACCCTTTGTTAAGGAATTCACAGTGACACAACCACGAAAAATAGCAGTGCTGGGTTCAACCGGATCGATAGGCACCCAAACACTTGATATCATAGCAGCCAATCCCGATCTGTTCAGGGCGCAGGTGCTCACGGCGCATTCCAATGCCGACAAGCTTATCAGCCAGGCGTGTCGTTTCCGTCCGGCTCTGGCCGTGATATCCGACGAAAAGCTGTATGGCCGCGTAAGCGATGCACTCTCGCCTCTCGGCATTGAGGTCGCGGCCGGCGACGAAGCTGTGGCAAGTGCCGCCGAGCGGCCGGATGTCGACACGGTGCTCACGGCCACCGTCGGTTATTCCGGTCTCAACCCGACGATACGCGCAATCCGCGCCGACAAACATATCGCACTGGCCAATAAAGAAACACTCGTTGTGGCCGGCGAGCTGGTGACGCATCTGCTGTCGGAATCGAAAGCGACAATTCATCCCGTCGATTCAGAGCATTCAGCGATATATCAGTGCCTTCAGGGCGAGGATGCAGAGAGTGTGGAGCAGCTGATCATCACCGCCTCGGGCGGCCCCTTTCTGCGCACACCGGCAGAGCGGCTGAAGGATGTGACCGTTGCAGATGCCCTTCATCACCCCAACTGGTCGATGGGCGCCAAGATCACGATCGATTCGGCAACGATGATCAACAAAGCCTTCGAGATAATAGAAGCACGGTGGCTTTTCGGCATACCGGCCGAAAGGATCGAGGCTGTGGTGCATCCGCAGTCGATAGTCCATTCCATGGTTCGCTTCCGCGACGGCGCCATAAAGGCACAGCTCGGCATCCCCGACATGCATCTGCCGATCAGCTATGCCCTTGGACGCACACGGCGCCTTCAGGCTGCGGAGCCGTCGCTGACGCTATCGCAGTATGCCTCGCTCACCTTCGAGGCTCCCGACACCGACCGCTTCCCGTGCCTGGGCTTTGCCCGCGAGGCCCTGAGCCGCGGCGGGACGGCCGCATGCGTGATCAATGCCGCCAACGAAATAGCCGTCGACGCATTTCTGCACGGAAAGATACGGTTCACCGATATATATCCCGTGATCAGCAAAACGCTTGAAACAGTGAGCTTCATAGCCAGCCCGACCTACGACGACTATGTGGCCACCAACACCGAAGCCCGGAGGGTGGCGGAATCGCTGTTGCCCCGGCTCCAAAACATCATTAAGTAACTATCTCTACGAAATCATACATATCTACGAAATCAAACAATGGAAGTGTTTCTCATTAAGGCAGCTCAGCTTATCGTGGCGCTTGCGCTACTGGTGATAATCCATGAGTTCGGCCATTATATCATAGCCCGCGCGTTCGGCATAAAAGTTGAAAAATTCTATCTCTTCTTCAATCCGTGGTTTTCGCTTTACAAGTGGAAACCGAAAGATAAAGGGCACAAGCTGGATAAAAACGGACAGCCGCGTGCCTCATGGCGCGATACGGAATACGGCATAGGCTGGCTGCCGCTCGGCGGCTATGTGAAAATAGCCGGCATGATTGACGAATCGATGGACAAAGAGCAGATGGCGCAGCCGGTGCAGCCCTGGGAGTTCAGGGCAAAGCCTGCATGGCAGCGGCTGTGCGTGATGATCGCCGGTGTGTGCTTCAATTTCATTCTGGCTATCCTGATCTACGCCGGCATCGCTTTCTGGTGGGGCAATAAATATGTGCCCCTCGACAAAGCCACGGAAGGTATGCAGTTCAGCGAAGCGGCTATCAAGGGCGGCTTCCGGAACGGCGATATACCGCTGAGTGCCGACGGAAAGAAACTCGATATGTCGCAGACGGACTTCCTGTATCTGATGGCCGATGCCAAAAAGGTGGATGTGCTCCGCAAAGCGGAGTCGGACACCGTGCTGCTTCACGAGACCCGTCCGGTGCTCCGCGACACCGTCACGTTAAGTCTGCCCGACAAATTCATATTCAAGCTGTCGGAGAGTGAGGATCCGGTGATGTCTTACCGGTGGCCGGTGATAGTGAAAAGCGCAGTCGGCGGCTCGGCGGCAGCCGAAGCCGGCATAGAGAGCGGCGACCGCATCGCTGCAATCGGCGGAGTGCCTACGCCTTCATTTTTCGAACTTACCGAACAGCTTAAGAAAAATGCCGGCAAGCAGGTGGCAGTGACGCTTCACCGTAACGGAAAGGTGATGACTGTCACGGCGACACCCGACAGCGACGGCAAGCTCGGTGTCAACCTCAAGCTCGTCGACGAGATCTACCCCGTGAACTACGAGAAATATTCGTTCCTGCAGTCGTTCCCCAAAGGCTGGGAGATAGGCACGACGAAGCTCGGCACCTATGTCAGCGCGATGGGCCATGTGTTCTCGGCCGAGGGTGCCAAGAGCATAGGCGGCTTCGGCGCTTTAGGCGGGATGTTCCCTGAGAAATGGGACTGGCTTTCATTCTGGGAGATCACCGCATTCCTGTCGGTGGTCCTTGCATTCATGAACATCATTCCGATCCCCGGTCTCGACGGCGGCCACGTGATGTTCCTGCTGTGGGAAGTGATCACGCGCCGCAAAGTGAACGAGAAAGTGCTCGAATACGCACAGTATGCGGGCATGCTCTTCCTGCTCCTGCTGCTCGTGTATGCCAATGGCGCCGATATAGTGAGGGCTCTGCTATAAACCAATCAGCATATCATAAAGAATATGTCATATCCAAAGATAACACTTCTGCGCGGTAAAGAAGAATCGCTGCGCCGCTTCCATCCCTGGGTATTCTCGGGCGCCATCCGCAACATCGAGGAGGGGATAGAGGAAGGCGACACGGTGAGCATCGTGGCTTCCGACGGCTCGCCGCTCGGTGTGGGCCATTATCAGATAGGATCGATAGCCGTGAGGATGCTTTCCGACCGCGACACAGAGATCGATGCCGCATTTTATAAATCGCGACTTGAAGAAGCCGCCCGGCTGCGGTCGACGCTCGGGCTGATACGCCCCGACAACAACGCTTTCCGCCTCGTGCACGGCGAAGGCGATTTCCTCCCCGGTCTGGTCGTTGACGTATACGGGTCGACGGCCGTGGTGCAGGCACATTCGCCCGGCATGCACTACGCCCGCATGATCATTGCCGATGCGCTTCTCGAGATCCCCGGCCTCGGCATCAAAAACGTATATTATAAATCGGAAACGACGCTGCCATACAAAGCGTCGCTCGATCCGCAGAACGACTATATCCGCGGCAGCTACGACACGAACGTGGCGATGGAAAACGGGCTGAAATTTCATGTTGACTGGCTTAAGGGGCAGAAAACGGGATTCTTCGTTGACCAGCGCGACAACCGTGCGCTGCTTCGCGGGTTTGCCCGCGGGCGACGGGTGCTCAACATGTTCTGCTACACAGGTGGATTCTCCGTGTATGCACTCAGCGGTGGCGCGGCCGAAGTGCATTCCGTCGACAGTTCGGCCAAAGCCGTGCAGCTCACCGATGCCAACGTGGCGCTCAACTTCGGCGAGGATGCTCCCCATCGGTCGTTTGCCGTCGATGCCTTCCGCTATCTCGACGAGATGCCCGACGGCGCCTACGACCTCGTGATCCTCGATCCGCCGGCATTTGCAAAACACCGCAGTGCCATCAAGAACGCCTTGCGCGGCTACCAGCGGCTCAACGCCCGGGCTATCTCCAAGATGCCGTCGGGCAGCATACTGTTCACCTTTTCATGCTCGCAGGCCATCACAAAAGAGCAGTTCCGTCTGGCGGTATTCTCCGCGGCAGCACAGACCGGACGACGTGTGAGAATACTCCATCAGCTGACGCAGCCCGCCGACCATCCCGTCAACATCTATCATCCAGAAGGAGAATATCTCAAAGGGCTCGTGTTGTATATCGAATAAAACTCTCCATAAAACATCAGCAGGATAAAAAATGAAAACCATCAACAAGACAATAATGGGTATAGCTTTCACAGCAATAGCCTCCAATGCAGTGCAGGCTAAAGACAATGATTTCAATTACGTGGTGGACCGTTTCGCCGACATCCAGGTGCTTCGCTACAAAGTGCCCGGCTTCGAGAACCTGTCGCTCGACCAGAAACGTCTGATATATTATCTGACCGAGGCCGCGATTGCCGGCCGCGATATCCTCTGGGATCAGAACGGCAAATACAATATGCAGCTCCGTCATCTACTGGAAGCCATCTACACATCTTATAAAGGCGACCGCACGTCGAAGGATTTCCTCGCTTTTGAGAAATATCTCAAGCAGGTGTGGTTTGGCAACGGCATCCATCACCACTAC
>URWH01000120.1 GCA_900551515.1 uncultured Porphyromonadaceae bacterium | reverse complement strand
GCATCTTTTGTGAGGTCGATGACCACGGGGCCGGGGCGTCCGGTGGTGGCTATGTGGAAAGCGCGCGCGATGTTGGGAGCCACGTCGCTGGCGCGGCGTATCTGCACGCTCCATTTGGTGACAGGCTGGGTGATGCCCATGACGTCGGTCTCCTGGAATGCGTCGGTGCCGAGCATGGCGGAGGGTGCCTGTCCGGTGATGACGACGAGTGGCGTGGAGTCCATCATGGCGTCGCTGAGGCCGGTGATGAGGTTGGTGGCGGCGGGACCTGAGGTGACGATGACTACGCCGGGGCGATGGGATGCACGGGCATAGCCCTGGGCTGCGTGGATGGCTCCCTGCTCGTGGCGTGTGAGCACGTTGGTGATGCGGTCGGTGTAGTCGTAGAGGCGGTCGAACACCGGTATTATATACCCGCCGGGGTAGCCGAATACGCGGTCGACGTTTTCAGCTATCAGTGCGCGGATAAGAGCTTCGGCTCCTGTGATTTTATCAGACATTTCAAGCGGATGATGTTGTTGTGGAGTGGTGTGATCGATGCGCGGCGTGTCAGCCGATGATGCGGACGGCGCCTTTGTCGGCCGACGACACGGCGGCGGCGTAGGCGCGCAGGGCGCGGCTCACGTGGCGGTCGCGGTCGGTGGGGGTGAATGCTTTGTCGCCGCGTGCCAGCTCCTGACGGCGGCGCTCGGCGAGCTCTTCGTCGCTGACTTCGAGGCTTATGGTGCGGGCGGGGATGTCGATGGCTATGGTGTCGCCGTCGCGCACGAGCGCTATGTTGCCGCCGGCGGCTGCTTCAGGAGATATGTGGCCTATGGAGAGACCGGAGGTGCCTCCGGAGAATCGTCCGTCGGTGATGAGGGCGCATTCGCGGCCGAGGTGTCGGCTTTTGAGATAGCTTGTGGGGTAGAGCATCTCCTGCATGCCGGGGCCTCCGCGGGGGCCTTCGTAGGTGATGACTACGACGTCGCCGGCTTTTATGCGGCCGCTGAGGATGGCTTCGACGGCCTGTTCCTGCGACTGGCACACGCGGGCCGTGCCGCGAAAGCGGAGGATGGAGGTGTCGACGCCGGCGGTCTTGACCACGCATCCGTCGGCGGCGATGTTGCCGTGGAGCACGGCGAGGCCGCCGCCGGTGGTGTAGGCGTGGGCTATGTCACGGATGCAGCCGGAGGTGCGGTCGGTGTCGAGCGATGAGTAATATGCCATCTGACGACCGAGTTCGGTGGAGCGTTTGAGCCCGGGGGCGCTGCGCCAGAGTTCGTCGGCGCTGTCGTTGTAGTCTTTGCCGCCGATTGCGTAGCGGTCGATGGCCTGACGGAGGGTAAGGCCGTCGGCGCGGAGGGCGGTGGTGTCGACGAGTCCTGCTCGGTCGAGCTCAGCGAGGATGGAGATGATGCCGCCGGCGCGGTTGACGTCCTCGATGTGATAGGCAGAGTTGGGCGCCACCTTGCAGAGTACGGGTACGCGGCGCGAGAGGGCGTCGATGTCGTCGAGGCAGAAGTCGGTGCCTGCTTCGTGGGCCACGGCGAGGAGGTGGAGTACGGTGTTGGTGGATCCGCCCATGGCTATGTCGAGTGTCATGGCGTTGAGCATGGCGTGGCGGGAGGCTATGGAGCGGGGGAGGACCGATGTGTCGCCTTTTTTATAATATGTGTCGGCGAGCCTGACGATGCGCCGGGCGGCGTCGGTCATGAGCTTGCGGAGGTTGATGTGGGTGGCCACTATCGTACCGTTGCCCGGAAGTGAGAGGCCGAGGGCTTCGGTGAGGGAGTTCATGGAGTTGGCGGTGAACATGCCGGCGCAGGAGCCGCAGCCGGGGCATCCGAAAGCTTCCATCTCGTGGAGCGTCGCGGTGTCGGTCGATTCGTCGGCCGCGGCCACCATGATGTCGACGAGGTCGACGGCTCGTCCGGCGGCTCGTCCGGCTTCCATGGGGCCGCCGCTGACGAATATGGCGGGGATGTTGAGTCGCATGGCGGCCATGAGCATGCCGGGAGTGACTTTGTCGCAGTTGGAAATGCACACCATGGCGTCGGCGCGGTGGGCGTTGACCATATATTCCACGGAGTCGGCAATGATGTCGCGCGAGGGGAGGGAGTAGAGCATGCCGTCGTGCCCCATGGCGATGCCGTCGTCGACGGCTATGGTGTTGAATTCGGCGGCATAGCATCCGAGTCGTTCGATTTCGGCTTTTATGAGCTGACCGGCTTCGTGAAGATGCGTGTGGCCGGGGACAAACTGGGTGAAAGAGTTGACCACGGCGATGATTGGGCGACCCATCTGTTCGGGTTTCATTCCGGCGGCACGCCATAGGGCGCGGGCACCGGCCATGCGGCGTCCGTCGGTGGAGATGGCGCTGCGGAGGGGTATCTTGTAATCGGAATTGTTCATCGTTTTCGGATATTATGTTGCAAAAATATGCTCTGCGACAACAAAACGCAAACAATTGCACATTAAATATGGTTTTGTGCCGCGTGAATTGATGAAATGGCGACAAAAACAAAGGCGGCGTGTCAGGCCTGAAAAATCCTGACATGCCGCCTTGCGGGTGATTTGGCGCTGATAGGTGATCAGCGGGTGATCTTGCGGGTGAAGCGCTGGCCGTCGTCGGCCGTTGCCTCGAGAATGTAGACGCCGGGATGCAGCGATGCGGTTGCCACGGTGGCGGCGTCGGAGTCGCCGGCCGAGGAGGCCACGAGGCGTCCCTGGAGATCGTAGACGCTGACGCGCACGCCGGCGGCGCCGGCAATGAAGGCCTCATAGCCTTCGGCTGTTGCCGTGAGCAAGAAACGCTGCACGGGATCGGCCCACACCTCGCCGATGGCCGCCTTGTGCTGGAGCACATACTTGATGCCCTCCAGCGCGTCGATCTTGCCCGCGCCCCAGCGCGCGGCCGGACGCATGGTAAGCGAATTGAATGACGATGTGTTGTCGATCACCTCCATGACGCGGTCGAAGTCGAGGGTCGGGTCGGCCTGAAGCCACAGGCCGATGGTGCCGGTGACGTAAGGGCACGACATCGACGTGCCCTGCATGGCGCCCCAGTAATCGGTGACTCCGTCACTGGTTACGGAAGCCGTCATTGTGTTGGTAGTCAGCTTATCATAGTAGCGGCTGTAGCTCGAGACAATAGCCGAGCCTGGGCCGCACACAAGGGGCAGCGCCTTGCCCTGATAGGTCGTGCCGTAGCTCGAGAAAGGAGCTATCGCGTCCATGCTGCCGTGGCCGTTATATGAATAGCTGTTGCCGTTCAGACAGCCCCAGCTGGTGCGCGAGGTGTACGCGCCCACCGATATCACGTTGTCGCCGCAGCATCCGTCGTTTACGGAATTGGCTGCCGATCCTTTGGTGAATGCCACCGGCGTGGAGGAGCCGGTGCTGTTGGTGAAGCCGACGCTTGAGCCATAGAGATAAAGTTTGGTTCCGCTTTCGCCCGTGACTTCAAGGATGAGCACACCGGCCGTATAGGTGGATAGACGCTGAGCCGACACCCGGCTGTAGACATTATAGCGGTTGTTGTCGGTGTCGACCGATGCCGTCATCTCGATCTCGCCGCTGAATTTCCGGCTGAACGACGAATTTCCGGCTGTGCTGACGGTGCCCGGAGCGCTCAGTTCGATGATGGTTTCAGCCGAAGAAACGTCGCCCGTGAAGACTTTCCAGGCGAATTTAACCGGCTTTGAGCTGTCGGTCCAGAGGTCGACAATACCGTTGGTGTATCCGGTCGTGTACATGCCGTTTTCGACATTGTTGTTTCTGGTCGACGACACCGGAATCGTGCGGAGGTAAGCCCCGTTGCCGGTCGCGGTGAGAGTTTTGGTGATCGATATCGGGGCATCGCCGTCGTTGCCGGACGACATGCAGATGATGGCCCGTTTGCCCAGACGCGACAGATATTGTGTATAGGCATCCGTGCCGTCGTGCGGTCCGTAGGTGTGTCCGAGCGAGAGGTTGACGACACATGGCTGACCGGTCGATTCGGCATAGTCGATGATGTTTTCAACACCTGTGAGTATGTTGGTCGGATAAAGCGCTCCTACAGCAAATGCCAGATCGGCGCCTGTCGACACTCCGTAAAAGGGTATCGGCTCGTTGTCGCGGATTGATGTGGATGTTGCCGTGGCCGATGACGAATATGCGAATTTGCCATTGCCCTTGTAACCGCCGCCTATTATGCCGGCGACGTGGGTGGCATGCGTTGCCTCCGGGTCGTCAGTGGTGAACTGCCTTATGGTCTGGTCGGTATATTCGGTCGACACACCGCTGTTGGATGTCATGTGCCACAGACGCTTGATGCGCGAGCTTCCGTCTTCGTTCCTGAAGTTGATGTGGTTGGCCTCAAGACCGGTGTCCATCATGCCGCAGACCACGCCGGTGCCGTCAAACGACAGCGTATTTCCGTCGTAGGTGAAGCCGCTCTGGACAGCTGTGACATTGCCCGACGGACGGGCGAAGTTCATCATCGGCTGCATGAGATCGCCGAAACTGATTTTCCTCACCTGCGGCAAAGCGGCGATTTTTTCCGCCGTCAGCAACGGGCACGACACTATCGCCATCCCGTCGGTTTCGCTCAGCACTCTCACGTCAAGGCCTTCGAGATCCTTCGCGGAGCCACCCTCCCTGAAGCTCACGATCACCGACACACTTGGCTCGGCCTGCGACCCGGCATCGTAGGGAGAAAACGTCTGCTCGCTTCCGGGCAGCTGCGGCGCGTAAAGTTTCTTGCCTGATTTGAAATTCATGATCATGAGGCGTCCGGCAGGATTGATCTTCGATATCGCCGCATCGTTCAGTCCTGCGGTCTGTGCCTGACATATCGGTGTGGATGCGCACAGTGCCAGAATGATAGGTAACAGTAATTTCATATTGGTGTTTGGTTTGATATTGATTCATACGAGATAAAATATGACACCCGGCAGATTCCCTGCAAGTGTCATATTTTTATCAGTGCCAGTCCGGCGCCGGTCGAACGATGCCGGACTGACAATTAATTGTCGTAGGGTCAGCGTTTCAACGTGATGCCGCGCCAGCCGCCCCAGTAACCTGCGATCTGGTTAAGAGCCGGATAAGGCATTACGCCGAGGCGCCACATTTGAGTCATATCGGTCATTTCGAGAGTTTCCGAGCCGTCTGCGCCAAGCGTGTATGTCATCGGGATATCACTGCCGAATCCTTCGCCGTTGCCTTCGACACCCGCTACGATACACGAGCCGAGACCGGTGAAATTGATAAGGCCGTCGGTAGCGAACGTCGCAACCTGGATCGAAACTGTCGGGGTGCCCGTTTCTTCATTATATTCGAAATTCAGCGGGAGGAAAATGTAACTCAATCCGCGCAGACCGTAAGCATAAAGCTCGTGGCCGTAATATTCACTGTCGGCGTCGGGACCTGAAATCGTCAGTGTGTATTCAGCGTCGATTCCCTGATTAAGCGGAGTGCCGCTGAATTTCCATTTGCCGAACATCGCGGTGAAAGGATCGTCGACATTGGCGATTGTCACTTGGCAATCGGCATTGGCCACCGAGGCGCCTTCGACTTTGACGATTGAAAGCTCGAACACACGGTCATCGTTCAGTTCACCCTGAACCCATACAGGCATCACTTCGAAATAGCCGGTAGTTTCGCCCGCAGGGATGTTGACGGTATAAGATGTGAATATATAGTGATCTTTTTCGATTGCCGGCTCAAGGCCTTCGGGCACTTGTGTCAGCTGCTTCGACTGCACCGTTACGGTGACTTTGCCGTTGGCCTGACCTGAAACGGTCACCGGAATCTGAAACGGCATCTCGTTTTCATTGGCAGTAAATTCCGTGGGCAGACTCACTGTCACGCCGGCGGCACTGTTGACGCCTCCGAGAAACGTCGGATAGTCCTCGGCCGAGTCATTGTCGCAGGATGTCAGCGTTGCTACTGCAAGAGCGACTGCGAATATATTTTTCAATTTCATAATTATATCTTTATTTATGAATGTCGATACTGGTTAATTAATAGCGCGGATTCTGCTGACCGGCAAGCTGCGGGTTGGTCTGCATCTCGCGGGTCGGGATCGGCCAGATCAGGCGGTAGTCGCCGGCCTGATACGACACGTTGT
>URWH01000119.1 GCA_900551515.1 uncultured Porphyromonadaceae bacterium | reverse complement strand
ACATTTCGATACTCGGGCTTGACAGCTTGGTCATCGGAGCCGACGGCATCAGTGTGCCGCGTCCCGGACGCATCCCGCCATGCTCAGCAGAGGACGTACGCGCCTCCTATACATGGCGATACTCCGACATCGACATCAACCGACATGTCAATTCGGTGCGCTACATCGAGACAATGCTCGACATCTGGCCGCTGGAACACTACGATACACACCGCATAGCACAACTCGACATCATCTACCAGCACGAATGTCTCTGCGGACAGACTGTCACCGTGGCAGCACGCGACGTTGCCGTCACAACGCACGAAATACAACAAATACCCAGCGCGTATGCGCCGCCCATATCGTTTGGAAAGAAGGCTGACGCAGTCACCCAAACATTCCGAATAACGCACGACTACAACCTGCACGGCATCGGCAGACTCCGCGACAAGAGCCTGCCGATGCATATTTTCGGCAACAGCAGACACAGACAAGAACGCTACGGACTTATATAATGTTAAAAAGTGCCCCGGGATATGCGTAATGCGGCGGAATTATGCTAATTTTGCCGAGATTATGGCGTATTATCTGACCATAGACCAAGGCAACACGTGCGTCAAAGTTGACATCTGGGATGGAAACAGCGACAAAATAGTGGCGAGCAGGACGTTCGACACGCTGCAAGTATCTGACCTCAAAATGCTTTGCAACGGCCATAAGCCCTCTGCCTCCATATACTGCACCGTGAGCGAACGCGACCGGATCATCATCGAGTCTCTGGCCTCGCTGACACCGCACGCCGTAGAGATGTCCGTGGACATGCCGATGCCGGTACGCATAGCCTATACCACACCACGTACTCTTGGGCTCGACCGTGTGGCCGCCGCCATAGGCGCTTACAGCCTATGCAAAGCCAATCGCGACATCCTGGTCATAGACATCGGAACAGCCATCACCTACGACATAGTCAGCGCCGATGGCATATACCGCGGCGGCAACATCGCCCCCGGCATGAACATGCGCCTTGAAGCCCTCCACCGCTTCACCGCTCGCCTGCCCCGCGTTGCCGTTCCACGCGAAATCCCCGACGGTCCGTTCATGGGCCACGACACCGCCTCGGCTATGATCCTTGGCGCCGTCTACGGCATCGTCGGCAGCATATCTTATTACAAATCTCATCTCCCGGCCGGCACAAAAGTGGTCATGACAGGCGGCTGGGCCGACCAGTTGAGCCGCCTCTGCGACTTCGATGTCACCGTCAGCCCCCACCTCGTCAGCATCGGCCTCAACAGAATACTCATCTACAATGAAAATAAGTAACCGTCTATCACTCCTTGCAGCTGCCGCTATCATCACCGTCAGCGCATCAGCACAGATCAACTCGCCCTACTCGAAATTCGGCTACGGTCTGCTCAACGACAACGCCACAGCCTCGCAGCGCCAGATGGGCGGCGTGGGCTACGCCATGCGCTCCGGCCGCCAGGTCAACGTCATGAACCCCGCATCCTACGCCGGTGCCGACACCCTCACGTTTCTCTTCGACATGGGCGTCGACTTCACCATGGTGAACATGAAGGACGCCGGCTCCGACGGCATCGACCCCTCATCCTACAACACCCAGGGCGGCGGCCTCGACTACATCACCATGCAGGTGCCTATCGGCCGGCGCATGGGCGCTTCGCTCGGCATCCTCCCCTATTCGTCGGTGGGCTACTCGTTCGGCTCTGAGATTGCCAACGGCGTCAACTCCCGTCAGGGCTCGGGCGGCATCAACCAGCTCTATCTCGGCTACGCCGCACGCCTCTTCAAGGGCTTCAGCGTCGGCGCCAACTTCTCATACCTCTTCGGCACTACGGTCAACGACGTGTACATCACCACCGACAACGGCTCGACATCGCTCTTCGAGCAGGTGATGCAGGTACGCGACTGGCGCGTGCAGTTCGGCATCCAGTATTCCTACGACATCAATGCCGACAACTCCATCTCGGCCGGCCTCGTCTACGCCCCCGGCAAGACACTCCTTGGCAAAGCCCGCGTCACCAAGTACGACGTCGACCAGGATACGGCTCCCGACACCATCGCAACATCGTCGCTCCACAACCGCGCCTCGCTGCCCGACACCTGGGGCGCCGGCCTCAGCTACCGCTGGCAGAAACGCCTGCTTGTCGAAGCCGACTTCACCTATCAGCCCTGGGGCAGCGTCAAGACACTCAAGATGCCCAACTTCGAGTCGACGCGCTTCGCCGACCGCTGGCAGGTGGCCCTCGGCGCCGAGTTCACCCCCGCAGTCCGCGGCTCATATTTCAAACGCATCACCTACCGCGCCGGCGGCTTTTACAACCGCGACTACATGATGGTGGGCGACAACCACGTGCGCGAATACGGCATCTCTTGCGGCTTCGGATTCCCCGCCATCTCGTCGAAAACCGTCATCAACCTCGGCTTTGAATACCGCCGCCGTCAGGCCACGCCCAACCCGCTGCTGCGCGAGTCGTACTTCAACATCCGCCTCGGCATCAACTTCAACGAACTCTGGTTCTTCCAGAACAAGATCAAATAACCCAACACCGGCCTGCCAACGTCTGACAAACAATGATCCTGTCAAGTCCCGACAAATTGCGTCTGCTGCCCGTAGCCGTCTTCGCCCTGTTGCTCGGCACGGCCATGCTCACGGCCACGTCGTGCGACGACGAGAAAAAAGAGATCATCTCCGGCAACACCAACCCCGAGACGACGCCCACGATGACCACCCGCGACGTCATCACCCTCGTCTCCGACTCCGGCATCACGCGCTACAAGATCACCACCCCGCTCTGGCTCATGTTTGAGGAGGCCAGCGAGCCAACATGGCGCTTCCCCGAAGGCGTCCACCTCGAGAAATTCAACGCCCGCCTCAAGCCGGAAGCCACAATCGACTGCGACTCGGCCACCTACTTCAAAAACCAGCAGCTCTGGCGCCTCGACGGCTACGTCAACATCCACAACACCCTCGGCGAGAAATTCCTCACCAACCAGCTCTACTGGAACCAGCGCCAGCAGAAAATCTACAGCGACTCGTTCATCCACATCGAGCGCCAGGGCAAGGTGATCGAAGGCTACGGCTTCGAATCCAACGAACGCATGACACGCTACAACGTGCTGCGCGTGTCGGGCATCTTCCCCGCCGAACAGTTCAAGACCGACTCGGCACAGCGCGCACAGCGCCTCGCCGACGACTCCATACGTCAGGCCACCCCCGCCGGCACCATACCCTTCAACCCCAACGCCCCCCACACGATAATCAAAGGCAAGATCGACGACTCGCGCCTCAAGGGCGGCAAGATCACGCCGATGGGCACGATGAAGGAAGTGGACGAAGCCCCCGCCGTGATGCGCCGCCGCATGCCCGACAACACCGGCAAAGCACCCAAGCCGCGCCGCCCGGCACTCTCCAACTGACCCACTCTCCGCTAACACACATATAATATATAATGACACCCCTCACCTGGACCATCATAGCCATCATTTCGCTCATCTTCTCGGCGCTCTTCTCCGGCACCGAGATCGCCTACATCACCACCGACCGCGTGCGCGTCGAGCTCGACCTCAAGCAGGGCGGCCTGATGTCGCGCATCATCGGCATGTTCTACCGCGATGAGGACCTCTTTATCTCCACTATCCTCGTGGGCAACAACATCATGCTCGTGATCTACGGCATGGGGGGCGCCTTCCTCATCGAACAGTGCTGGCTCGACCATCTTCACATCAACCAGGCCCTCACACTCGTCATCTCCACCCTCATCTCCACCGGCATCATCCTCCTCACCGGCGAGTTCCTGCCCAAAACGGTGTTCCGCATCAACCCCTACACCTCGCTCAAGATCTTCGCCCTCCCGATAGCCCTCTTCTACATCATCCTGCTCCCCGTCTCGCTCTTCACCTCCTGGCTCTCCAAAGCGCTCATGCGCCTCTTCGGCATCCACAGCGAGGCTCAGCGCATGGGCATGCTCAGCGTCGGCGACCTCAACCAGTATCTCGAAAACAACATCGACGAGGTCAACCCCGACAAGACACCCGTTGAAAACGAAGTGAAGATATTCCACAACGCCCTCGACTTCTCCAACACACACCTGCGCGACTGCATGCTCCCGCGCAACGAGATCGTGGCCGTCAACATAGCCACAGCCACCCGCGACGAACTCGTGAAACTCTTCACCCAGTCGGGCCGCTCGAAAATCGTAGTGTTTGCCGACGACATCGACAACGTGCTCGGCTACATCCACGTGAGCGAGCTCTTCAACCCCGAATCCGACTGGCACGAGCGCATCAAGCCCGTGATCTTCGCCCCCGAGACGCTGCTGGCCAACAAACTCATGCGCCGCCTCCTCTCCGAGAAGCGCTCCATGGCCATCGTGGTCGACGAATTCGGAGGCACCGCAGGCCTCGTCACCCTCGAGGACCTCGTGGAAGAGATTTTCGGCGACATCCGCGACGAACACGACACCACCGGCGAGATGGTGCGCCGCACGGCCGACGGCGCCTACGAATGTTCGGGCCGCGTGGAGATCGAAACGCTCCGCGAAACATACCACATCGACATCCCCGAGGACGATGACTATCAGACGCTTGCAGGCTACATCCTATTCAACGCCGGTTGCATCCCCCAGCAGGGCGAGACCCTCGTGATCGGCACCCACAGCTTCGAGATCAAACGCCGCACAGCCACCCGCCTCGAGCTCATCCGAATCACCCCGGCATCGCCCGACGCCGACAACGCCCCCGCCGACTGACGCCCCCGCGTCATCATCATTTTATTGACCCGGACGCGATTGTTGTGCAATTAGCCGGCAAAAAAAATTGCAAAATCATTAAACGTTTCTTAAATTTGCCCATTATCAATGGCCGGATTGTCTGCACCCATGCGGTTCTGTCGCCGGTTATTCCTCTCTATTGTCACAAACATCAAACCGATCTGTATATGAAAAAACTTTCATTTCTTTTAATAATCTTCGCCGCACTGGTCGTAACTTCCTGCGGCTCTGGCTATGACGAAAAAACATGCGACGACCTTATCGAAAAATACAAAGATAAAGGCGAACTCAACTCCGAAGATCTCGCCGAGGTCATCCGCCAATGCGGAGCCATGGCTGATGAATACGACAGCCGCCTCAACAAAATAATGAGCGGCCTCGAATCCGACGACGAAAGCGAACAGGAAAAAGCACTCGACGATTACTATGAGCTCCTCTACAAAAGCGAACTCGTCAAACAGGATCAGAAACTCAGCTACATCCTTGAACACAGCGACCTTAAAGGCGACAACAAAAAAGCCTACAAAGAGCTGAAGAAAGATTGGAAAGAAAAACAGCGCGAATGGAAGAAAATTCACCGCAAAGCCGAAAAGGTTACTAAACGCCTCGACTACGAAATCGACTGGAACGACCTGATATCCGACGACAGCGACGACTTGTTCTCGCCTGCTTATGCTGATTCGACAAACTATGATGTGGAAGAAGCTGTTGTAGAAGAGGCAGTTGTAGAAGAGACAGTTGTCGCAGATTCAGACTACTACTACGGCTATTGATCCGTCATCTGCAAAATGATAAACAGTAATAACGCTAAATAACATCAAACGACCATGAAAAAATTGACCATCCTCCTGCTCGGACTGTTCGCGCTCACCGTCACTTCATGCGGCCCCTCCTACAACGAGAAAGTATGCGACGACCTCATCGAAAAATACGACGATAAAGGCAAGCTCAGCTCCGACGACCTCGCCGAAGCCATCCGCCAATGCGACGCCATCCTTGACGAATACGAATCTCAGCTCGACAAGGTCGAGAGCCTCGTCAAAAACAAAGACGAAGAAGCCATCGATCTTTGGGCTGAACTGGAAGACGGGCCTATGACAGAGCAGTTAAGCAAACTGGGATCCATTCTTGAACAATCCGATCTCAAAGGCGACAACAAGAAAGCCCTTAAAGCCCTCGAAAAGAAAGCTAAAAATATCTCGAAAAAAGAAGACAAAATCGAGACCAAAGTGCGCCGCCTCAAACGCCGTCTCGACGACTAAACCGCCTCAACCACTGCGATTTTTAGTCATCCACGGCTTATTTTAGTCAATCACGTTATCACCCTCACAGCGGGGCAGCTCAGATCCTATCGAGCCGCCCCGCTGCTTACGCTCCCCACCCCC
>URWH01000118.1 GCA_900551515.1 uncultured Porphyromonadaceae bacterium | reverse complement strand
CCACAGGCTGCGAGGGGGGCAGACCGAACGTGGCCATGATCTCCTCGCCGGTCACGGGGGGCTGGAACAGGCGCAGATGGTCGCGGGCGTTGACATCCTCCATCTTGGCCAGGACATTGTCGAAGTTGCGCAGATGCATCCTCACTTTCTCGGGGTTGCGCGAGGTGATGTCGGCCTGACAGAGGATCATGAGATCGTCGAGATCCTCGCCGGCGTCCACGATCAGGCGCCGAACGGCCGAATCGGTCACGGAGTCCTCGACCAGGGCGATCGGGCGCATGTGGAGCTCGACAATCTTTTTCACATATTTCATCGGCTCGCCCAGCGGCATCTTGAGGTCGCGGAAAATCCGCGGCACCATTTTTCCGCCTATGAAGTTGTGGTTGCGGAACGTCCATCCGTTTTCATCGTCCCAGCGCTTGGTCACCGGTTTCGCGATGTCGTGGAGCAAAGCGCCCCAGCGGAGCCACACGTTGTCGGATTTTTCGGCCACGCGGTCGAGCACGAGCATAGTGTGCTCGAAATTGTCTTTATGTCCGCGGCCATGCACGGTTTCCACGCCCTTCATAGCTTCGAGCTGCGGCAGTATGTGGGACAGCAGCCCGGTAACCGAAAGCAGCCTCCACCCGAGGGAGGGGCGCGGCGACTGCATGATCTTCATCAGCTCGGTGGAGATGCGTTCGCGGGTGATGATGTCGATGCGCGAGGCATTTCGGGTGATGGCTTCGAGCGTAGCGGGATCGATGTCGAAATCCAGCTGCGTGGCGAAGCGTATGGCTCGCATCATGCGCAGCGGATCGTCGCTGAAGGTGATATCGGGGTCGAGCGGCGTGCGTATGATGCGCCGCTGCAGATCGCCTACGCCATCATAACGGTCGATAAGTCTGCCGAAGCCGTCGGCGTTGACACACAGGGCCATAGCGTTGATGGTGAAGTCGCGGCGCGAGATATCGTCGTCGAGAGTGCCTTCTTCGACAATGGGGTTGCGCGAATCGCGGTGATACGACTCGCGGCGGGCGCCCACAAACTCCAGCTCAAGTCCGTGATAGCGGAGCTGCGCCGTGCCGTAGGTGCGGAATATGTTGACTTTCGACTTGCGCGACGTGGCTGCCAGAGCTTTTGCCACGGCGATGCCGCTCCCCTGCCCCACGCACACGAAGTCGATATCTTTCGACGGGCGGTGCAGAAACAGGTCGCGTACATATCCGCCCACGGCATAGCAGGGCACGCCGAGGCTGTCGGCGGCAGCGCCCACGGCCTCAAAGGTTGCACGGTCGAGATGTTGAATCAGATTGTCGTTCATTCAAAAAATGTGATTTCTTCAGGGGCGTTGGTTAGGCAGCGCATTCCGCCAGCCTCAACAACATAGGTGTTCTCAATTCCGACGGCACCGGTGCCGGGAATGACAAATTTAGGTTCGACGGCCACCACATTGCCTTCGGCAAGGATGTCGCGGCTGCGGGGCGCCAGCACCGGACGCTCGTTGATTTCGATGCCCACGCCATGCCCTACGAATCCGGCTTTCTGGCGGTGGCCCATGAAATAATCGTGCAGTCCGGCTTCGCGGGCCATGCGTTCGGCAAGTTCATAAAGCGTGCGGGCCTCGGTGCCGGGGACTCCGGCGGCTGCTACGGCATGGCAGATGTCGATGGAGCACCGATGGGCTTTGAGCGCGAGTGGAGCCAGCTTTTCTACGGCGAAAGTGCGCGTCATGTCGGTCATATATCCGGTGTAGTTGCCGTTGGCGTCGACCATCACGCTGTCGGAGGACTTGATGATGGAGCCGTTGGCGCCGACAGGCAGCGACGGATCAAGACCTTCGCCACCCATGGCGAAATCGTAGGGCGTCGGGGTGTCGGCATTTTCGCCCACGAGAATGTTGCCCATGAAAAGTTCCATGGTGTTGCCGCTGATGCGGAATTGCCCGAGACAGCCCTCGAGGCGCGACACGCGCTCAATCTCCACCTGCAGCTCGAGATCGGTCATGCCCTCCTGATAGAGGTGTGGCATGCGCCGGTAGACGCGCTCCTGCTTCACGCCGGAAGCGGTTATCTTATCGATCTCGCACGGCGTTTTGACGGCACGGGAGGCCATGAGCATCGGCGAGGCATTGACAATGCGGGCGCCGGCGAATATGCGGCTGAGGCGCTGGATGTCGCTGTAGGAGGTGACATCGAGTTCCATTCCTATTGAGGCCGGCATGCTGAAGCCGGGCGTTTCGACGATCTGTTCGGGTTTTCGCACATAAACTACGCCTTCGCCTTCAAGGCCAGCGGGCCTGCGCACAAACATCAGCGGCATGCCACTGAGTGGCAAATAGATATATCCGGCAAACACACGTCCGGTGAGGTAATAGATATTGGCGTTGTCGGTGATCAGCAACGCGTCGGCATCATGCATTTGCTCACGCACTTTCTTAAGGCGTGTTTCAAATTCGGATTGTTCGAGCAGGACTAAACGTTTCATTTTTGTAAAGTTTTGTCAGAGAGAAAAAAGCGCGCCACATCGGCAAACGAGTCGGCGGAGAATTCGGCATCGTCACATCGGCCGAAGCCATATGTGACATGCATCATGGGCACTCCCGCGGCATGGGCGCTGCGGCAGTCGCCATCGGTGTCGCCGATATACACGGGAGCCTTCAGGCCGTGGCGGGCGATGAGCCGGGCGATGTTGCCTTCTTTGTCGAGCCCTGTCTGGCCGTGAGTGAGCGTGTCGGTGAAATACGGGCGCAGGCCGGTGTAACCTAGAAAATAGTCGAGTCCGTGTTCGCCGCAGTTGCTCACCATCATAAGGCTGTAGCTGCGTGCGAGCTGCGGGATCAGTTCGGCGACTCCTTTGTAGAGGCGTCCGCCTCTTACGGGCATCATCTCGGCGTCGACCCGGCTGAGCACGGTGGCAAACCGGCGGCGGTCGATCCCGGCTGGAGTTATCCGCTCCATGATGGCTTCGATGGGCAGGCCCATACATTCGAGAAGCTCCCGACGGGTGACCGTAGCGTCGACACCCATGCGGCGGTAGGTTTCGTTCCAGATGTCGCAATAGGTGTCGACGGCATCCCACAGGGTGCCGTCCATGTCGAATATAAGGCTGTCGAATTGTCGCGTCTGCATATCTCGATGTTGTTTGGTCATGAGGCCGGGGTGTCCGGCGATCAGGATGCTTGCCGCCGCAGCGCCGGTCTGTCAGCCGGGGCTCAGGGCTTTTCGCTTTCGATTATGATACCGATCTGCTCAAGACCAGGCACAGTGTCGACACGCATCACATGTCTTAGTTTAACGGTTGCCGCCCCGGCAATGTTCACGATGCCGTCGATCGGCGCGGAGCACTGATAGGAATCGCCTATGCCTTTGCCAAGCCAGCGGCCGTAGCTGTCGGACATCATGATGTCGACGGTGTCACGGATCATTTTGCCCGAAGCATCGCTGCCGCTCACCTCAATCCACAGGTTACGGTAAGGGAAGTCGTCGTTGTGGCGCACAGCGACTGAAAGCCGCTTGCCTGTCGACGATAGGCTGTCGGTGGTGATGGCTATAGTGTCGCCGTAGGCCCAGCCGCCGGCGGGGAGCTGCTCGAAGCGGCCGAAGCTGTCGGCCGGATTGGTGCATGCGCCCGCAAGAACGGCGAGTGTCACGACGCATATAAGCAATATGAATCTCAGCGTCTTACTCATCTTTATTCATCCGCTGTCGGGGCATTGTTGCCGCCGTTGTTGCCGCCGCTATTACCACCATTGTTACCACCATTGTTACCGCCGTTTGCGCTGTCGCCGCGCTCTTTACCGCGGGGCTGACGACGGCGGTTGTCGCGGCGGTTGTCGCGGCGCTGACGGTCGCCTTCGGCTGCACGGCGCTTTTCCTGCGGGGCGCCCTGCTCTGCCGGTGCCGTCTGAGCCTGCGCGGCGGCCGGGGCGTCGCCTTCTGTCGCGGCGGGTGCCTGAGAGGCCGATGATTTCGGCTTTTTGCGCTTTTTCTTTTTTTTGCTGTCGAAGCGCGATATGTTGTCCTGATCGAGGAGGTCGGCATAGGTTTTCTTATCCTGTGCCTGATCGCTTTCGGCCAGCAGCGAGAGGGGCTTTTCGCCTTCTTTGTTGAGGGCTATCACTTCAAAAGCGCGGTCGGCGGGTATGGTGGTGAGGTTGGCGGGTATGTTCTTGTCGGTGCTGTAGGTGACGAGCCGGTTGAACACGTCGTATTTGAAATGATACCATGTGCTGTCGGCCGTTTCGAGGCGTATTTCTTTGCCCGGAAGCCGCTTGAGGGCCTCCACATAGGCGTCGACCTCGAAGTTGAGGCAGCATTTGAGCTTGGCACACTGGCCGGCGAGCTTTTGCGGATTGAGCGAGATGTCCTGGAAACGCGCCGAGGCGGTGCCTACCGACACGAAGTTGGTCATCCAGCTGGCGCAGCATAGGGCGCGGCCGCAGGGGCCGATGCCGCCGATGCGTCCCGCTTCCTGGCGGGCGCCGATCTGTTTCATCTCTATGCGCACCTTGAAAGCATCGGCAAGCACTTTGATGAGCTGGCGGAAGTCGACGCGCTCGTCGGCTATGTAATAGAATATCGCCTTGTTGCCGTCGCCTTGATATTCTACATCGCCGATCTTCATGTTGAGTTTGAGATCTTCGGCTATCTTACGGGCGCGGATCATGGTGTCGTTTTCTTTGGCTTTGGCCTCTTCAAAGCGCTCGAGGTCGGAGGGTTTGGCTTTGCGGAGCACGCGTTTGATTTCGGCGTCGTGCTTGAGATTCGACCGTTTCATCTGGCGCACCACAAGCGGACCGGTGAGCGTCACCTGTCCGATGTCGTGACCGGGCGCGGCTTCGACGGCCACGAGGTCGCCGATTGCGAGCGGAAGGTGCAACGAATTGCGGAAGAATCCCTTGCGGGTGTTTTTAAACTGCACTTCGACGATGCCGCAGGCTGTCTTGGCGCCGGGAATGTCGGCCAGCCAGTCGTAGCAGAACAGTTTGCCGCGCGGCGGAGCATAGCTGCGGGCCTCACGCCGGGTGCCTGCGCCGCATGATGATGCGGAACCGGAGGCCTCGGAGTCGGCTTTGCGTTTTTCTTCGCCGGGCGTTTCGTTATCGTTAGTCATAGTTGCGCAAAATCAGTGGATTTATTTTGCGAAGCTCACTGAACGTGTCTCGCGGATAACGGTGATCTTTACCTGTCCCGGATAGGTCATCTCGTCCTGGATGCGTTTGGCTATCTCGGCCGAGAGCTTTTCGGTTTCGACGTCGTCGATCTTGTCGGCACCCACAATCACACGGAGTTCGCGGCCGGCCTGGATGGCGTAGGTCTTGATGACGCCGGGATATGAAAGGGCAAGCTGCTCGAGGTCGTTGAGACGTTTGATATAGGCTTCAACCATTTCGCGGCGTGCACCGGGGCGGGCGCCGGAGATGGCGTCGCACACCTGCACGATCGGGGCGAGGAGCGATGTCATCTCGATTTCATCGTGGTGCGCGCCGATGGCGTTGCATATTTCGGGTTTCTCTTTGTATTTCTCGGCGAGTTTCATGCCCAGCAGTGCGTGCGGCAGTTCGGGCTCTTCGTCGGGCACTTTGCCTATATCGTGGAGCAGGCCGGCGCGACGGGCTTTCTTGGGGTTGAGGCCAAGCTCCGATGCCATGACGGCGCAGAGGTTGGCCGTCTCGCGTGAGTGCTGGAGCAGGTTCTGACCGTAGCTGGAGCGGTATTTCATCTTGCCCACAAGGCGGACGAGTTCGGGGTGCAGCCCATGGATGCCGAGGTCGATGGTGGTGCGTTTGCCGGTTTCGATGATTTCTTCCTCAACCTGACGGCGCACTTTAGCAACCACTTCCTCGATGCGGGCCGGATGGATGCGGCCATCCTTGACAAGACTTTCCAGTGCAAGACGCGCGACTTCGCGGCGGACCGGATCAAAGCACGACAGGATGACAGCTTCCGGAGTATCATCAATGATGAGATCGACGCCGGTCAGCGTTTCGATGGCACGGATATTTCTGCCTTCACGACCAATGATGCGTCCCTTCATCTCTTCATTCGGAAGAGCCACGACGGAAACCGTGGTCTCTGATACGGTATCGGCCGCATTTCTCTGAATGGCAGCCGCGATAATCTCTCTCGCTTTGGTATCCGCACTGCTCTTGGCTTCCTCGACCGCATCACGGATGCGGACCGCC
>URWH01000117.1 GCA_900551515.1 uncultured Porphyromonadaceae bacterium | reverse complement strand
CTGCGCAGTGCTTACCGGGGTGCGGGCCTGTCCCATGTGCTGGTGGTCAGCGGCATGCATGTGTCCATCCTCTGCGGTGATATCCTTTCATCGCTTATCCCTTATGAATGGGAGCAGAGCTACCGCAGCCGCAAGCGTCGGGCCGTGTTCCGCAGTCTGCTGGCCTTTCTGCTCATGGGCGTGACCGGCTTCACGCCCTCGGTGTGCCGTGCGGCGGTGGCAGTGTGGGTGAGCGCGCTGGGAGTGTGGGTCTACGGTGCACCGGACACCCTCACCTCGCTGGCCGTTGCGGGCATTGCCATGACCGCGGGCAACAGCTATGCAGCCTGTGACATCGGCTTCGAGCTTTCGTTTGCGGCCGTGCTGACCATAATCCTGTTTGCCGACCGCCTGAACCCCGTAAGCCGTCGACACACAATACTATATTATCTCACATCCTACATCTCACTCTCTGTTTCCGCCATCCTCGGCACCGGACTGATTGCCGCCATCTATTTCCACACGATGCCGCTCTACTTCATCTTCGCCAACATCGCGGCCGCCCTACTGCTGCCGCCGCTTCTCGGCGCCATCGTGCTGCTGACGCTGTGCGAGTTTGCAGGCTTCGACCCGGAATGGCTCTGCGACATCATCAACATGTTCTACGGCTGGCTCGACACCACGGCCGGCTTCTTCGCCTCACTGCCGGGCGCCACGATGCAGCGCATCTATCTGCCGGCATGGACAGTGGTTCTCTACGGGGTGATTCTGGCGATGCTCTACCTTTGGCTCGACCGACGCCGCCGCCTCTTCGGCTATCTCTTTGCCGCCTCTATGGTAGTCTCTGCTATCATAATAGTTCTCCTCCCCACGCCCGAACGTCATCCCGCCCTCTACATTGCCCGCACCACCTATCACACCGACATAGTGATCGACGACGGCGATGCCACTCTCGACATCATAACGACACGCCCCTCCGAACCGGGCGAGTCGAAAGAACGCGCCGAGATGCGCTATGCCGACTATATGGGTCGCCGGGCGGCCGACTCGGTGAGGGTGATCACCGAGGCCAATGCCCGGGGTGACCACTACCGCAAAGAGGGCAACGTGATCCGCTTCGGCGACAAAAGGATAGCCATGCTGTCGGACGACAGCTACGGGAGCGTCATCAAATGCGATTACGCGCTGATCTGCCGCGGATTCACCAACAAAATTGAAGCTGCACTCGAAGCTGTAAACCCCGACACGATAATCCTTGCCTACGACCTGCATCCGCGGCGTGCACAGCGGTATGCCGAGCGCTGCCGCGTCATCGGCAAAGGATGCATCGTGATGCGTGAACGACCGTTCAGCCTCGCGTCAGTATCCAACTAAACCATTGTGTTTCAAAAGAATTACCGATTCCCACCGATCTGCGAAAAGCCGATAAGGAAATACTCGCGTGCGGCGTCACGCGGCCGGAGCACATCGCCGTCGAAGAGCACGAGGTCGAGGTCGATGGTCACGCTGTGGCAGCCCGGCTCGCGTCGGCGCCCCGAATCGGCTTCGTAACGTTTGAGCAAAGATTCAATCTGCATCGGCTGCAAGTCTGTAAGACAGCGTGCTACAGCATTAAAATAGGTTGAGTCGTCGCCCGCGCTTACCGACGGAGTGGTGTAGATTTCCGAGCTGCGCTCCACCTCCATAACATCATGCAGCCACGCGATAGCGCCGGCGATACGGTCGCGGCCGTCGGTCAGGTTGCTGCCGAGGCTCACATAACACATCTTCATATCGTCGGCTCGCCCACTCATCATTTCCGTCGGAGTGTGAACAGCGTGACCTCGGGTGTGGCACCGAGACGCATCGGCAGGCCGACCGTTCCGACGCCGATATTCACGTAGAGCTGATGCCCCTTGCCATCGCTATAAAGGCCACCCCAATGGTCGTAGCGCCATGCGGCCGGTGACAGGCCGAGAAGCCTGATCTGCATGGCATGCGTGTGGCCCGAAAGGGTGAGCGCCACGTTGACCGAGTCGTTACCGGCCACCTCCATATCCCAGTGCACGGGGTTGTGCGTGAGCAGGATCTTGGTGACGCCATCGGAGAGGTCGGGATAGGCAGCGCTGAGGTCGCCATAGACTTTAAAAGGAGGATCGCCGACATTCTCCACGCCTACCAGGGCGATGCTGTCGGCGCCGGCATGGATCACCGCATGCGAGTTGAGCAGCAGATGCCAGCCCATATCGCGCTGGATGCCAACGAGCTGAGCGAGCGACCGAGCTTTTGCGCTGTCGGAATCCCAGTCGTAGTAGTCGCCATAGTCATGATTTCCGAGGATGGAATAGACGCCGGCGGCGGCATGCAGACGGGAAAGCACGTCAATAAACGGCAGGATCTCATCGGTGCGCCGGTTGACGATATCGCCGGTGAACACTATAAGGTCGGGCTTAAGCGAGTTGACATGATCGACGAGACGACTGACAAACGCAGTGTCGGCGCCATAAGTGCCTACATGCAGGTCGGAGAGCTGCACGATGCGGTAGCCGTCGAACGAGGCGGGAAGGCCCGGGATTTCGATATCGGTCTTCGAGGTGTCGATGTTGAAGCGGTTGACGAGAGCGCCCCACCACAGCGCCACGAAAGTGACGATGCCGGCCGCGGCAGCCGCATAAGCGAGCCAGCGCCAGCGTTTGCCGCCGAACGGGATGGGGATTAGCGAGATGGCATCGATGAGCACAAACACCAGTTTGCCCAGAACAGCAGTCATAAAGCCGAAGAGGAGCCACATCTTGGTGAGCAGCATGCCCGATTGGCCGGTGCGCATGGGCAGACAGAGCGCCACGATGAGCAGCACGTAGAGCGCTATTGCCGAAAAGAGCTGAATGAACGAGGGCACACGGCTGCGGCAACGGCGCCGCAACACAATAAAGATATATGCATCTACCACCAGCGCGCAAAGCAGCGACACGGTCAGCATTACGATGGGCAATCTCATACGTTAAGCTTGTTTTTCGGCTTCGAGCTTGTTGCGCAACGGGTTGGCATACATGGCATACATCATCTCGCGCATATAGTCGCGGTCGAGTTTCGAAGCGTCGGGCAGATCCACTTTGGCGAGCTGCGATTCGATATATTCTTCCACGTCGTGAGCCTGCTGCGGCGTGTACATCGAAGCGAAACGGTTGCCGCCGCCATGAAGCTTATCGTAGGCCACATAGTTGATCGGATAGATATGGTAGCCGGTGTGGATGGCGCGGTCGATGATATGGCAGGCCGATTTCACGATCTCCACTTTGGGCAGCGAGGTGTCGATGCGGCGCAGCTCGTCGTTTATGCAGCCGGAGAAATGGAAATGAATGCGACCTTTGTATTTGAGCAGTCCGGTTTCCATGCTGAGCAGGTCGTCGTGCTGCGATTTTTTAAATTCCGGATCAAGGCGTTTGAGCAAGAATTCGCGAGCCTTCAGATAGTCGTTCGGATCATACTCATAGGAGATCGACACGGGGAGCACGTTGATATCCAGCAGATTGCCAATAAAACCGCCGTCACCCTCGAGCGCGAGCATTTTCAGGAGGCTCTCCTGAGTGAAATCGTTGGAGTCTTTTGCGCGGCCTTCGCGCTGGGCTATCCACACGCTTTCGTGCTTCTCGGAGATGGCATAGTGGATATAGGCCGACAGCTGATGCGCGGCTTCCAGGGCCTTGGTGCGCTGGATGTTACGCTTCACGATGAAGCTCTTGTTGAGCTTGACGAGGTCGGTGATCCAATCAAAGATAAGGAGGTTGCTGCCGATGGCCACTTCCGAGGTCCTGAGGCCGTTGGTCAGCAGGCAGAGATTGAGGAAAGAAGCGTCGAGTACGATATCGCGGTGGTTCGAAAGATAGGTATAAACCTTTCCGGGGTCGATGTTCTCTACGCCGTCGCATGTGATACCGTCGGAAGTCTTGGCCTCCAGCATTTTAAGGAACGGGACCATAATTTGCACCTGAAATTCCGTCTTATCCTTAACCGACCTCAGGCGGTTGGCGAACTCAGGGTAATCCACATCCGGTATCGCGAACCGTACGGCATGCTCAAATCCGGGTTCGAGCACCAGCCGGCTCATTTTCGCCGAAAAATCGCTATCGTCAATCGGAGCTATATCGCTGAAATCGTATCTTTCGCTCATATTATTATATAACATAAACTGGCGTCGCCTGCCCTTAACGAAAGGCCGCAACGACCTATATACTGAATTTTCATCAAAATTACGCTTTTATTTCCAACAATGCAAACTCCGGTGTGCAATCTTAGAATATTTTTACGATTTTTACCGACCAGCGGTTGAATCAGTGCGAAGCGCTATAGGTGCGCCAGCGCTCGATGAGCGCCGTCATGTCGGCGGGAATCTCCGATGTGAAAAACATCTCCTCGCCGGTGACGGGATGCACAAAACCGAGGGTGCGGGCATGCAACGCCTGACGGGGACATATCTTAAAGCAATTCTCGACAAACTGGCGGTATTTGGCCGTGCGCTCGCCGCGGAGGATCTCGTCGCCACCGTAGCGGGCGTCGGCCAGCAGCGGGTGGCCTATATGCTTCATGTGAACGCGTATCTGATGCGTGCGCCCTGTTTCGAGGCGACAGCGTACCACCGACGCATATCCCAGACTTTCCATCACCTCGTAGTGGGTCACGGCATGCTTGCCCTGCGAGCCATCGGGGAACACGGCCATCTGGAGGCGGTCCTTCGGATTGCGGCCCACATTCCCGACGATGGTGCCCACAGGCGGATCGGGCACGCCCCACACCACAGCCACATATTCGCGGCGGGTGGTCTTTTCAAAAAACTGGCGGCCGAGATTGGTCTTGGCATCGGGCGTCTTGGCCACCACGAGTAAGCCGGAAGTGTCCTTGTCGATGCGGTGCACGAGCCCCATGCGGGGGTCGTTTACGTCGTAGTCTGGATTGTCCTTAAAATGCCATGCGAGCGCATTGACCAGCGTGCCGCTGTAGTTGCCGTGGCCGGGGTGCACCACCAGGCCGGCGGGCTTGTTCACCACGAGCACCGCGGCATCCTCATAAACGATGTCGAGGGGGATATCTTCGGCCAGGACTTCAAACTCGTAGCGCGGACGGTCCATGACCACACTGACCACATCGAGCGGCTTCACGCGATAGTTTGACTTCACCGGCCGGCCGTTGACAAGGATGCATCCGGCATCGGCCGCCTGCTGCACGCGGTTGCGCGACGACTTCTCGAGCCGCGCCACAAGGAACTTGTCGACTCTTAGCAGTTGCTGTCCCTTATCGGCCACGAAGCGGAAATGCTCATACATCTCCGAGCCGTCGTCGGTCGCGGCTTCGTCGCACAGTTCAGGATCATCGTCTAATTCTTCAGCAGACATTGCCTTCTGTATTGTCAGTCAAACATATCGGGCTCGTCATGTCCGGCTGCCGGCTGCGGTTCGGGATTGGACGAATGGGCTGCGGCAGGCTCTTCGGAGGGAGTATCCTCAACGACGGTCTCTTCGGGAACAGAATCCACGGCTATCACCTCGTCGGGGATGCCGGCGCCAACCTCAAGCACTATTCTTGCGGTGAGCGGCACGCGGGTGCCGGGCGTTACGCGCTTGCCGTTATAGTAAACGCCGAACACGAGATCCTTATATTCCGATTCCACCTCCCGGATGGCTATATTCTTGATGCCCAAACCTTCAAGGGTGGTGCGAGCCTGACGTGCGGAAATGTCGGTGAGCACGGGCAGCATCACGGTGCGCGGATAGAAAGCGTTGACCGTGAGATAGATCACGCGGCCGGGCTTGACATTGGTAGAATCCATCGGGTTCTGGTCGACCACCGTGCCGGGGGCCACTCCATCCTCATAGACCGAGTCCTGAAGCACCACCTCGAAATCCTGCGACTCGAGGAGCTCGCACGCCTTATCGTAATGCAGTCCCTTCACATCGGGCACCTGCACCGAATCGCCATGATGGGTCCAAAAATCGAGGAAGTAAGTCGACAGCCAGAAAATGAATATCGCAGCCACGATCATCAGGCCGCAGTTGATCAGCACCTTGGCCCAGAAAGGGAGCGGCTTCTTTGTCTTTTTATTATTGTTTGCGTCAGGAAGCATCTTAATAAATAATTTCGTCGTGCAAATTTAGCTATTTTTACCGTAAAAACGCCTCCTTCGTAAATTAAAATACGAAGTGCGAAAACTCAGCCGCTGAGATTCTCCTCACTCC
>URWH01000116.1 GCA_900551515.1 uncultured Porphyromonadaceae bacterium | reverse complement strand
CGTCGATCACCACAAGGCCGAGGTTGCTGAACTGCACGTTGTCCTCGATGACGGCATGTGTACCGATGAGTATGTGGAGCGTCCCGTCGAGAAGCTGCGAGTGGATCACGTCGCGCTGCCGTTTCGGTGTCGAGCCGGTGAGCAGTTTCACGTTGATGCCGATAGGGGCGGCGAGCTGCGTCAGCGTCTCAAAGTGCTGGGTGGCCAGAATCTCGGTCGGCGCCATGAGGCATGCCTGCGTGCCGTTGCCAAGGGCGATGAGCATGCACATCAGTGCTACGAGCGTTTTGCCTGAGCCGACATCGCCCTGAAGCAGGCGGTTCATCTGGCGTCCCGAGCGCATGTCGGAGTATATCTCCTTGATCACGCGTTTTTGTGCGTCGGTGAGCGGGAAGGGGAGATGATTGAAAAAGAAGTTGTTGAAATATTCTCCCACGCGCGAGAACCGATGGCCGTTGACCGAGGCCGACCGCCGCCGGGCATAGCTAATGATGTTCAGCTGCAGATAGAGCAGCTCTTCGAATTTCAGACGCCGGCGTGCCTGATGCAGCGACTCGTTGTCGGCCGGATTGTGGATGGTTGCAAGCGCCGTCAGCCGGTCGATGAGGCGGAAGCGCCGTCGGAGTTCCAGCGGGAGCGGGTCGTTGATTTCCGATGAATATTGGGCAAGAAGGGTCTGGACCCATGCGTGGAAATTGCGTGATGAGATGCCGCAGTTGCGTAGCGTTTCCGTGAGGGGGTACACGCCGCGGAGCCCCGACGTGGCCTGGATGGAGTCGGGCGAATCGATTTCGGGGTGCACCATGCTCCAGCGGCCGGAAAACTCCGAGGGATGCCCGAACACCACATAGGGTGTCGCCGTGTGGTAGAATTCGCGCAGTTTGCGGATGTTGCGGAACCACACTACCTCCAGCGTAGCCGTTCCGTCGGTGAACAGTCCGACCAGACGCGTCTTGGCGCCTTCGCCGAGCTGATTGAAACTTATGAAATGGCCGCGCACCTGCACCGACGGCATCTCGCCGGCAAACGACGCAATGGTGTAGAAGCGAGAGCGGTCGATGTACTGCCGCGGGAAATGATACAGCAGATCGTAGAGTGTGTGGATGTCGAGCTGCTTCTTCAGCAATTCGCCACGCCGTGGCCCTATGCCTTTAAGATAGGTGATGTCGGTGGCACGCAGACGTTTCATGAGTCGTGGCTGAGGAGCTGTTCGGCAAGAATCAGGTCGGCGGGATGCGTGATTTTCAATGTGCGCGGATCGCCGTCGACGATGCGTATGTCGGTGAAGCCGGCGCCTTCCATTACGGAAGCATCGTCGGTCATCCGGGGTGTCGAGGGCAGGGCGTAGGCTTGCTTCAGCAGAGCCGTGGGGAAGGCCTGCGGCGTCTGGACGGCGCGGAACAACGAACGGTCGGCGGCGTGCGATGTGCCGTCGGGCGCTATCTGCCGGATTGAATCGGTGAGCGGAACGCACGGTATGGCCCCCTGCGCGTTATCGTTGACAATGGCATTCACAACGGCATCGACCACCGCCGGGCTGACGAGCGGGCGCGCGCCGTCGTGGACCAGTGTGACCGAATCGCCGGAATCGCCGATGGCGTTCAGGGCGTTGGCCACCGACTGCAGGCGAGTGTCGCCGCCGGCCACGATCTCGGGCGATGCGAACGAGTGCTCGCGGCACATCTCCAGCCATCTCCCCACCCAGCTCTCGTTAAGAATCAGAAGCATACGGGCATCGGGCAGCGCGAAGCGCAGACGTTCGACGGTGGTCATGAGCAGCGGACGTCCGGCGAGATCGCAGAACTGTTTGGGCGTCGGAGCGCCGAAGCGGCGTCCGCTCCCTGCGGCCACTATGATGCAGTTGACTTGCCGTGTCATTTCTTGTCGTCGGCCTGCAGAAGCGAGTTGTAGAGCTCCGGATCGGTGATGATGCGGACGGCTTCCTCGTATTCAGGCTCAATGCGGTTGATGATGCGGAAATAGGTGGATTCGGAGAAGAGGTCGCGGCCGATCATGCCTTTGAGCACGGCTTTGATGGTGGGCAGCGAGCGGTCGTACTGCTCCTCGTTGAAGGCGACGCCTTCGGTTGCGGCGCGGTCGGTGAACTCTTTAAGAAGGGTGTCGGTGACTTCGAAATTGTCGACGAAGGCATCCTCCGTGCGGTAGGCTTTCTTGAGCTCGTCGCGATGATTGTCGAGATAGTTGAGGGCGAAAGTATTGTAGACGCCTTTGGCTATCAGATCGCGGGAATAGTCGGTGATGTCAGTAGTGTCGATGGCCACGAAACGGTCGGGCATTATGCCGCCTCCGCCATAGACGGTGCGGTGATTGCGGAGCGTGTAGTAGGGGGTGGTGCGGTCGATATCGACAGAATCGGCACTGTAAAGCTCGCCGCTGTTGTAGCGGTTGAGGAGATCTTTTTCGTAGGATTCGCTGTCGCCGGCATCATAATGTTTCTGGATGCAGCGACCCGACGGGGTGTAGTAGCGGGCTACGGTGAGGCGGATCATAGATCCGTCGGGGAAGGGGAAGGGGCGCTGGACGAGACCTTTGCCGAAAGTGCGGCGGCCGACGATGACGGCGCGGTCGTGGTCCTGAAGCGCACCGGCAAGGATCTCGGAAGCGGAAGCCGAGCTCTGGTTGACCATGACCACGATGCGGCCGTTGACGAGCTGCGGTTTTTTGCGGGCGTGATATTCGGCATCGTTCACCTTGCTGCCGCGTGTGAATACGATCATATCGCCGGGCGAGAGCATGCGTTCACAGAGTTCGACGGCCGCGTTGAGATATCCGCCGCCATTGTAGGATAAATCGAGGATGAGATCCTTCATGCCCTGTTTGCGGAGCTTCGAGCAGGCTTCGGCCACCTCTTCGGCCGACGACTCGGCGAACCGGCTGAGCTTGACATAGCCCGTGGTGGGGTTGACCATATAAGATGCGTCGACGCTGTAGATGGGTATGTCGTCGCGGATGATGCGGAACGTCATGGGCTCCGTGCGGCCGTGACGCAGAACGCTGAGCACTACCTCCGAGCCTTTGGGGCCGCGGAGATGATGCATCACATCGTTGTTTTTCAGCTTCTTACCTGAAAGGATCGTGTCGTTGGCGGCGATGATGCGGTCGCCGGCCACGATGCCGGCGCGGTCGCAGGGGCCGCCGACAACGGGCTGGATCACATAGATGGTGTCGTTGATGAGGCTGAACTGAATGCCTATGCCGGAGAAATTGCCCTGGAGCGGTTCGGTGAGAGCCCGTGTCTCCTCGGGGTCGGAGTATGATGAGTGCGGGTCGAGCGTGCGAAGCATGGCTTTGATGGCTTCTTCGGCGAGTGTGTCGGAGTTGACTGTGTCGACATAGTAGTTTTCGATGATGCGGTCGGCATAACGTATTTTTTGATCCGGCGACAGGGTCTGTGCCGTTGCCGGGTGTGTGAACAACAGGATGCCGATAGATAAGATAAGATTGCGGAGTGATATATTCATGTCGGTTATGATAAAATCTAATTATTATATATGTGTAATGCGGTGCGGCGTGTTCAGACGATAAGGTCGCGGGTGTCGCGGCCATGTGCTGCCAGTTCGCGCACCATCGACGAAGAGATGCAAGCCAGTTCGGGCATGGCGGGGAGAATGAGCGTCTCGATATCCGGGGCGAGACGGCGGTTGATGTCGGCCAGGTTGCGCTCGTAGTCGAAGTCGGCGGCCGTGCGGGCGCCGCGGATCATCCATGTGGCGCCGAGGCTGCGGGCGATGTCGACCGTCAGACCCGACCACTTCGTGACGCTGACGGCATCGTCGGTGCCGAGCGCGGTGTTGATGCGTTGGGCAAGCGCTTCGGTGTCGGCGGCGGTATGCTGCTTGTCGGGGTTGACGCCAATGACCACGGTGATGTGGCCGAAAAGCGGCAGCGCGCGACGCAGAATGTCGAGATGCCCTATGGTGAAGGGGTTGAATGACCCGGGATAGATGGCTGTTTTCATGAAATCTGGGAGTCGTCCTCTATAACGAGATTGTCGATGATGAAGTTTTGCCTTTCGATGGAGTTCTTGCCCATGTAGAAGCGGAGCAATTCGGCGACGCCGTCCTCTTTGTGGATGGTCACGCGGTCGGCGCGCATGTCAGGGCCGATGAAAGCGGCGAATTCCTCGGGGGATATCTCGCCAAGACCTTTGAATCGCGTGATTTCGGCGTTGTTTCCGAGCTGGCTGATAGCCTCGATGCGTTCGGCATCGGAATAGCAGTAGTAGGTGTCGTCGGCCTTGTCGTGTGTCTGGCCGGAGGCAGAGCTGTTGCGTTTCGATGTCTTTTTGTTGCGGACGCGGAAGAGCGGGGTCTGGAGGATGTAGATGTGACCACGTTTGATGATGTCGGGGAAGAACTGCAGGAAGAACGTGAGCAGAAGCATTCGGATGTGCATGCCGTCGACATCGGCATCGGTGGCTATGATCACCTTGTTGTAGCGCAGGTTGTCGATCGATTCCTCGATGTTGAGGGCAGCCTGCAGGAGGTTGAACTCCTCGTTTTCATAAACCATTTTCTTCGTCTTGCCGTAGGTGTTTTTCGGCTTGCCGCGGAGCGAGAACACGGCCTGTGTCTCGACGTTGCGGATCTTGGTGATGGATCCGGCTGCCGAGTCGCCCTCGGTGATGAAGATTGATGACTGGAGTTTTTTCTCTTCGTCGCCTTTCGTGTCGCTGAGGTGCACGCGGCAGTCGAGGAGTTTCTTATTGTGGAGATTGATTTTCTTTGCCTGTTCGCGCGCCTTTTTGGTGATGCCCGACATGGCGCGGCGCTCGCGCTCGTTGGCCTGGATCTTTTTCAGGATGATGTCGGCGGTGGCAAGGTCGCGGTGCAGATAGTCGTCGAGCTCTTTTTTGATGAAGTCGCCGACAAATTTTGCCACGGTGGGTCCTTCGGGGCTCATGTCGCACGAACCGAGTTTGGTCTTGGTCTGCGACTCAAACACCGGTTCCTCGACCTTGAGCGAAATGGCGGCCACGATGCCCGAACGGATGTCGGAAGGCTCGAACGACGATTTGTTGAAATAGTCCTTTACGGTGCGTGAGACGGCATCTTTGAAAGCGGTCAGATGAGTGCCGCCCTGCGTCGTGTGCTGTCCGTTGACAAATGAATAGTATTCCTCGCCATACTGATTGGCGTGAGTGATGGCCACTTCGATCTCTTCTGACTTCAGATGGATTATGGGGTAGAGGGGCTCGTCGGTCATGGCATCACGCAGGAGGTCGAGCAGACCGTGGCGCGAGATCATCCGCTGACCGTTGAACACGATTGTCAGCCCCGTGTTGAGGAACGTGTAGTTTTTGAGAAGCGGGTTGATGAATTCCTCGCGATAGCGATAGTTGCGGAAGAGCTCCGGGTCGGGCGAGAAAGTGACTGAAGTGCCGTTGGGCTCTTCAGTGGGCACCGGATCATAGTCGTTGGTGACGTCGCCGTGCGAATAGCATACGGTTTTTGAGAGGCCGTCGCGCACGGATGTGATCACGAAACTTGACGAGAGGGCATTGACGGCTTTGAGACCGACGCCGTTGAGACCTACAGATTTCTTGAACGCCTTCGAGTCGTATTTTCCACCCGTGTTGAGCACGCTCACCGCCTCGATAAGCTTTCCCTGGGGAATGCCGCGCCCGTAGTCGCGCACCGAAACACGCAGATGTTCATCGAGATCTATCTCTATCCGCTTGCCCGAATTCATGCGGAACTCGTCTATCGAGTTGTCCACGACCTCCTTGATCAGCACGTAGAGCGCCTCGTCGGGCTGCGAACCGTCGCCCACCACGCCGACGTACATGCCGGGGCGCAGGCGGATGTGCTCCCTCGGCGAGAGGGTCACGATGGCGTCGTCGCCGTAATTGTTTGCGTTCGAGTTGGTATTATTGAGTAAATCTGCCATAACTTAATTAAGGTGAAAAGTGAAAGGTGAAAGGTGAGAAATTAAAAAATCGGCGGGAAGTTCAACGCAACTTTTTTTGAATTTTTCGTGTTCCAACCTTTATTTGCGACATTTCACTTTTAACTTTTCGTTTCTCACTTCTCCCAGCGCCGTGCACATCCGTTCATGCACCTCCTGCATCAGTTCATGCGTCTCCAGCGCGGCGACCCGTTCGGCCGGAACGGGAGGCAGCACGCGGACGGTGATCCGGTTGCCCCAGTTGAATGCCAGGTTCTTTTTGATCAGCGT